>JBOIEE010000167.1:0-6230 GCA_050740975.1 Gammaproteobacteria bacterium
GTTCGCTCTCTTGGCCCATGCGGCGGTGGCCTACAGGACTTATCACCATACGGTACAGGTGCTGGGCCAAGTCCTGCTCGATGTGTTCGTTTTCGCCTTGATGTTGTATGCGAGCGGAGGTGTCGAAAGCGGCTTGGGGATCCTGCTGGTGGTCAGTATCGCAGGCGGGGGGATCCTCACCGGCGGGCGCAGCGCCCTGATCTTTGCCACCGCGGCGTCGCTCGCGGTTCTGGCGCAAGAGGGCTACGCCTGGCTCCGCTTCATGGAAGCGGCCGATTACACCCAGGCCGGTTTACTCGGGATAGCGTTCTTTGCCACCGCCTTCCTGGCGCACCTGCTGTCGGGCCGGGTACGGGAGAGCGAGGCTCTCGCCGCCCAGCGCGCCATCGATCTCGCGAATCTCGCACGGCTGAATGAGCATATTGTGCAGCGCATGCAGTCCGGCATCCTCGCCATTGACTCCAAGCGGCGGATCCGCATCGCCAACGAATCGGCATTGCATCTGTTGGGGAGCGCAGGCTCGGTGGACGGGCTTATGCTGGCCAAGGTCGCGCCGCAGTTGGATCGCTTGGTGGCCACCTGGATGGAGAACACGGACCTGGGCCCAACCCTGATCAGGCCCGGCGAGCGCGCCACGGAAGTCCAGGCCTCTCTCGCCAATCTGGGCGACGGTTCTCTTTCCGGGACGTTGATCTTTTTGGAAGATGCCGCCGTCATGCGCCAGCGCGCGCAGCAGCTCAAGCTCGTTTCCCTGGGGAGGCTGACCGCCAGCATCGCGCACGAGATCCGCAATCCCATCGGCGCCATCAGCCACGCGAGCCAACTGCTGTCAGAGTCACCGGCGCTTTCTGAGATAGAACGGCGCATGACCCGCATCATTCGGGACCACACCACCCGCATTAACAGCATTGTTGGGGACATCCTCGGCATCGGCCGGCGCGATCATGCCGCGCCCGAAACTTTCGCTATAGGGCCCTGGTTGGCAGCTTTTGTGCCGGAACTGCTCACCCAAAAAGGACTAGAGCCGGAGGATGTCACCTGCACCCTTGCTCCCGCGGACATTCGGATCCGCATTGATCCGGGTCAGCTCAGGCAGGTGCTCTGGAACTTGTGCGAGAATGCGCTGCGCTACAGTGAAGGCAAACCGTTGCTGGAACTGCGCTACGGGGTAAAAACCGGTTCAAATCGCCCGTATCTGGATGTGATCGATCACGGCAGCGGGATCCCGCAGGACATCGCGGAACAGGTGTTCGAACCCTTTTTCACCAGCGAGCAAGAAGGGACCGGTTTAGGGCTGTACCTCGCCAGTGAAATGTGCGAGGCAAATCAGGCTAGCCTTACCTTGCATACCAATAATTCCGAGGGCTGCTGCTTCCGCATCCATTTCGCCCACCCGGATCGACAGCAGCTCGTGGTTTAACGTTGCACTCCCAACACGATGGTCTACGCTAGATGAGAGGAGAAGCACTCAGAGCTTGTGAAAAAATCTGCTGCGCTCGGGATCTCGCGTTCCGGCGGTGCTCGGACCAATCCGCCGGGAGCGGATTGGGAACGCAACCGGCGGCCCGCAGGGTGCGCGCCAGGGATGGCGTGCAACAATCCTCATGTATTTCACTATCCGGTTGCTCGTCCCATCCTTGGGACTCGCCCCTACGGGGCTCGCGCTCCGTTTCGCTCCTGGCGAAACGGTCCTCCGCTCCGGCGGAACACGACCTCCCTTCGCTCGCGACGATTTTTTCACAAGCTCTTACCTCGCCTGTAAACGCTGCGCCATGCACTGGCCCATCTCGGCCGGTGAGCGCACCGTGCTGACGCCGGCCCGCTCCAGAGCGGTGAATTTCTCCTCCGCGGTGCCTCTGCCCCCGGCGATAATAGCCCCTGCGTGTCCCATGCGCTTGCCGGGCGGCGCTGTCACCCCGGCGATATACGCCACCACCGGTTTGCGTACCTCGGTCGCAATGAAAGCCGCCGCCTCTTCCTCCGCGCAGCCGCCGATCTCCCCCACCATGATGATCCCTTTCGTTTCGGGATCGGCTTGGAATAAGCCCAAGCAATCGATAAAGCTCATGCCGCAAATGGGATCCCCGCCTATGCCGATGCAGGTGCTCTGGCCTAAGCCGCAGAGTGAGGTCTGGCGCACGGCTTCGTAGGTCAGGGTGCCGGAGCGCGAGACGATCCCAATGCATCCCGGACGGTGGATCTCTGCCGGCATGATCCCGAGCTTGCATTGACCCGGGGTGATGATACCCGGGCCGTTAGGCCCGATGAGGTAGATCGCGCGATGCTGCGCCAGGCTGGCCTTGACCTTGAGCATGTCGAGCACGGGGATCCCTTCGGTGATGCATACGATAATGCGGATCCCCGCTTCAGCGGCCTCGGTGATCGCCTCCGCGGCGTAGGCCGAGGGGACCAAGATCATGCTGGCCGTAGCGCCCGTTTCCCGCACCGCGGTTTCGACGATGTCGAACACCGGCAGGCCCAAGTGGGTTTGGCCGCCTCGTCCAGGGGTCACGCCGCCCACGAGTTTGGTGCCGTAATCCAAGGCTTGCTGAGAGTGAAAAGTTCCCTGTTTGCCGGTAAACCCTTGGCAGAGCGCGCGGGTGTCTTTGTCGACCAGCACCGCCATGTTTAGTCCCCCTTGGCCGCAGCGACGGCTTTGCGCGCTGCTTCATCGAGATCCTCCACGGCAACAATCGCAAGATCGCTCCGCTTTAGCAACTCCCGCCCTTGCTCGACGTTGGTGCCCTCCAAGCGCACCACCACCGGCACCCTAATCCCTACATCGCGCATTGCCTTGATCACCCCATCGGCAA
Organism: Gammaproteobacteria bacterium; assembly: GCA_050740975.1. GTDB lineage: Bacteria > Pseudomonadota > Gammaproteobacteria > JBOHHR01 > JBOHHR01 > JBOHHR01. Next base: position 2,814 of record JBOIEE010000167.1, read on the forward strand.
TGAGATCGCAACGCACGATGCCCCCGAAGATATTTACTAAAATGGCCTTGACTTTGGGATCGGAGACGATGAGCTTAAACGCTTCCGCCACTTTCTCCGCCGTGGTTCCGCCCCCGACATCCAGGAAATTCGCCGGAGCACCTCCCAGAAGCTTGATGATGTCCATGGTGGCCATCGCCAGACCGGCGCCGTTTACCATGCACCCGATATCGCCATCCAAGGCCACATAGTTGAGATCGTAACGCTTGGCGATGGCCTCTTTCGGGTCGAGCTGATTGGGATCCCGCCATTCCTCCAAAGCGCTCTGCCGGAAAAGCGCGTTATCGTCTACCGCGATCTTCGCATCCAGGGCTAGCAGCCGTCCCTCGCGGGACACGACCAGCGGATTGATCTCGACCAGGCTTAGGTCCTTGTCGATAAACAGGCGGTACAAGGCGAGGAGGATCCCGTTGAGCTCTTTGCGCTGGGCATCATTCAGCCCAAGTCCGAACCCGATGCGGCTGCACTGATGCCGCTCGAGGCCCAGAATGGGGTCGATCAGGACCCGAGCGATCCTTTCCGGGTGTTCGGCCGCCACCTGCTCGATGTCCATACCGCCTTCGCTGGAGGCGATGACGGTGATCCGGCTCTTGCTCCGGTCGAGCAGCATCCCGATGTAGAACTCTCGCTCCAGAGGAAGCTGTTTTTGGATCAAAACACAGTCTATGGGCTGACCCTCGGGCCCGGACTGCTTGGTCACCAAGCGTTTTCCCAGCATGCCGCGCACGATGTGCTCGAGCTCCCCGAGATCGCGGGTGAGCTTCACCCCTCCCGCCTTGCCTCGGCCACCGGCGTGCACCTGTGCCTTGACGACCCATCCAGGCCCGTCGAGGAAGTCTGCGTGGCGCAGCGCCTCTTCGATGGAATGCGCGGGCAGCCCCGGAGGCACCGCGATGCCATACTCAGAAAACAATTTCTTGGCTTGGTATTCGTGCAGATTCATCTCTATTCTCGGTACCGCCCTGGTCGCTACATGATAGCCGATTATTCCCCCAGATCAGCGATTGTCGGCGCTCAGCAAATCGTTATGGTCGAAAAGCACACCGGATTTTACTCTTCTCGGTGACATTGAAAGGCCGTGTTTCGCGGCTATTATGGTCTTATGGAGGACCCCCAGGGAATCAATCGCAAGCTGTTGCGCGCTCGAAACCGCCGTAGTGCTACCGCTCGAATGCCTACGATCATCCTTCCGGGAGTCACTATTTCGCCAACTGCCTGGAAGGCGCTGCGCTACTTCAACTTCTATCGGATCATCATTGCCTGCCTCTTTGTGCTGTTGGTTCTTACCCATACTTTGCCGCGTCCATTGGGATCCTACGACCGGCTGCTGTTTGAAGCCGCAGCCGTCGCGTATCTGCTGTTCGCGCTTTTTGCCCATGCGGCGGCGGCCTACAGAACCTACCGCCATACGGTACAGGTGGTGTCCCAGGTCTTGCTCGATGTGTTTGCTTTTGCCTTGATGATGTACGCGAGCGGGGGGGTAAACAGCGGCCTGGGGATCCTGTTGGTAGTCAGTATCGCAGGCGGGGGGATCCTCACCGGCGGGCGCACCGCTCTGATCTTTGCCACCGCGGCGTCGCTCGCGGTTCTGGCGCAAGAGGGCTACGCGTGGCTGCGCTTCATGGAAGCGGCGGATTACACCCAGGCCGGTTTACTCGGGATAGCGTTCTTTGCCACCGCCTTCCTGGCGCACCTGCTCTCGGGCCGGGTACGGGAGAGCGAGGCGCTTGCCGCCCAGCGCGCCATCGATCTCGCGAACCTCGCGCGGCTGAATGAGCATATCGTGCAGCGCATGCAGTCCGGCATCATCGCCATTGACTCCGAGCGGAGGATCCGCATTGCGAACGAATCAGCATTGCATCTGCTGGGCAACGCAGGTTCGGTGGATGGGCTTATGTTGGCCAAGGTGGCACCGCAGTTGGATCGCTTAGTGGCCACTTGGATGGAGAACACGGACCTGGGCCCAACCCTCATTAAGCCCGGCGAACACGCCACGGAAGTCCAGGTCTCTCTCGCAAAATTGGGCGACGGCTCTGTTTCCGGGACGCTGATCTTTATGGAAGATACCGCGGTCATGCGCCAGCGCGCGCAGCAACTCAAGCTAGCTTCCCTGGGAAGGTTGACCGCCAGCATTGCGCACGAGATCCGCAATCCTATAGGCGCCATCAGCCATGCGAGCCAACTGCTGTCTGAATCACCGGCGCTTTCCGAGGTAGAGCTGCGCATGACGCGCATCATTCGCGACCACACCACCCGCATTAACAGCATCGTGGAGGACATCCTCGGCATCGGCCGGCGTGATCATGCCGCGCCCGAAACGTTCGCCATAGCGCCCTGGCTCGCCGCTTTTGCGCAGGAACTACTCACCCAAAAAGGGCTAGGGCCACAGGATATCATCGTCACCCTTGCTCCCGCGGACATTCGCATACGCATGGATCCGGGTCAACTCAGGCAGGTGCTGTGGAACTTGTGCGAGAATGCGCTGCGCTACAGTAAAGGCAAGCCGCTGCTGGAACTGCGCTGCGGTGTAAAAGCCGGTATCGGTCGTCCGTATTTGGATGTGATCGACCACGGCACCGGGATCCCGGAAGGCATCGCGGAACAGGTGTTCGAACCTTTCTTCACTAGCGAGCGCCAAGGAACCGGTTTAGGGCTGTACCTCGCCAGCGAGCTGTGTGAGGCGAATCAGGCTCGCCTCACCCTACACGCCAACGCTGCCGAGGGCTGCTGCTTCCGGATCCAATTCCCGCACCCGGATCGGCAGCAACTTGTGGCTTAAGGAGACTTTGCATGTTCTACCCCGCTGCCCGTCCGTTCAACCGCAGGGGGAGCCGCTAGCCCCCATACCTTGAGGAGTCATCCGCATGGTGCGGCTATGCCCCTTCGCGATCAGCCAAGCCCGGCGCACCTCTTCTAGCGTCGGCATTGCCGATACCGCCGTTTACAGCGGAGTGTTTGTTGGACACGTCACCCCGCGCCTTTAGCTACAATTGTGCCAGTGCCTCGGCCACTCGTGCTATCACCGCTTCCCAGTCCCCGCGCTGGGTCTGGCGGAAGAGCCGCAGGCTGGGATACCAGGGCGTGGTCTCGCCTTCCAAGCCCCAGCGCCAGTCGGGCACCTCGGCCAGCAGCAGCCACACGGGTTTACCCAAGGCGCCCGCCAGGTGCGCCACCGCCGTATCGACGGTGATGAGCAGATCCAGTGCATCGAGGAGCAAGGCCGTGTCGCCGTAGTCATCGATCAGGTAAGCGAGGTCGTACACGGCGCAATTGGCGGGCAGTTGCGAAAGGTCCTTGCTACGCTCACCTTTTTGCAGGCTGTAGAAGGCGATGTCGGGGAGGCGCAATAGCGGCAGAAACGCCGCGAGCGGGCAGGAG
>JBOIEE010000168.1:0-7091 GCA_050740975.1 Gammaproteobacteria bacterium
GATCGTCATTTCGGTCATCGGAAGAGAGGCGGCATTTCGAGCCATCTCGCGGCAGATGCTGAGATCCTTGTGATGCAGGCTGACCTTGAACCCGGGAGAAAATCGCCCCTGCAGCATGCTCTTGCCCCGATGTTCTAGAAACCAATTAGCGGCGGCGCCGCTGCCGACCACATCGAGCACCTTGTCCATCGCTAAGCCCATGGCCTGGCCAAAAGCCAAGGCTTCGGTCACTGCCTGATTGATCCCGGCCGCCATGATCTGATTGACCGCCTTAGTGGCCTGGCCGCTGCCACTGGGGCCCATGTGGACGATGCGCCGGGCGATAGCCGCCAACGCCGGCCGGACGCGCTCTAAGGCCTCTGCGTTGCCGCCGACCATCATCGCCAGGGTCCCTTGGCGCGCCCCTTCCACCCCGCCGGAGACCGGGCAATCGAGGAATTCAACACCCCGCGCGCCGAGTTGGGTAGCGAGCTCGCACGCCGTGACGGCGCTGACGGTGGAAGTATCTACGACGACGGTACCCGCCGCTAATCCCGGCCGCATGGCCGATATCGCTTGTTTCACATCAGCATCTCGCGACACGCAAATGATGATCAGTGCGCAACACCGGGCTAATTCCTCGGGCGTAGCGGCAACGCGGATCCCCTCCTGAGCCGCAAAGGGCTCAGCGCGGCTTGGGGTGCGATTCCACACGGCGGCCAGAAATCCCTGCCGATGTAGGTTCCAAGCCATGCCGGCACCCATGGCTCCCAGTCCGAGGACCCCTGTTTTCACGGTCGCACCTCTCACGGTTATTTCTTCTTGTGCCCAAAATGCTGCGCGATGACCTGCGCCACGCAACAGGTCAAGCGCTTGGCCATGGGAACGTGTAAAAACTCATTGGGGCCATGGGCATTGGACTGCGGCCCGAGCACGCCCGTAACGAGGAACTGCGCCTCGGGAAAACGCTGTCCCAGCATGGCCATAAACGGAATGGTGCCTCCTTCGCCCATGCAAACTGCGGGCTTTCCAAAGTAAGTGCGCGAGGCGCTGTCCATGGCGGCCGCCAACCAGGGTTCGAATTCCGGCGCATCCCAGCCCCAAGCGGCCCAATCCGGCGTGAACTCCACCCGCGCGCCATAGGGCGGGTCTTGCTCCAACAAGCCTTTGAGGGCTTGGGAAGCCGCATGGGCATCGCAGGTGGGGGGCAGGCGCAGCGACAGCTTGACCTCTGTGCTCGGGCGTAGCACGTTCCCCGCATGCTCTGGCTTTGGCACACCGCCGATGCCGATGATGGACAACGCCGGGCGCCAAGTACGGTTTAATATCAGCTCGGTGCGTGCGCGGGTCACGGGCCCGGCGCCGCCGACAAACGGGAATTTGGCAAATACCCCGTCGCCCAGTACCTGGGCCGCGGCTTCGGCTTGCTGCACGCGCTGCGCGGGAATGGGGACCCAAAACTCTGGCGGCCGGATCGCTCCGGATCCCTCGTCTTCCAGGCGGCTCAAGAGCTGCCGCAGGATGCGAAAGCTGGACGCCACAACGCCACTGGCGTCACCGGAGTGCACTCCTTCATCGAGGATCTGCGCGCTTAGGCGCCCCCCCACCAGTCCGCGCAATGAGGTCGTGCACCAGAGCTGCTCGTAGTTACCGCAACCGGAGTCCAGGCAAATTACCAAGCTGGGTCTACCGATGCGCTCGGCGAGCGCCTCGATGTGGAAGGGCAAATCGAAGCTTCCGCTCTCCTCACAGGCTTCGATGAGGACGACGCAACGGGCGTAGGGAACCTTAAGCCGCGCCAGAGTCGCGATTGCGGTGAGCGCTGCGAACATGGCGTATCCATCGTCCGCCGCCCCGCGTCCGTACAGCCTGTCCCCTTCCCTAACCGGCTCCCAGGGACCCAGTCCTACACGCCAGCCCGTCATCTCCGGTTGTTTGTCCAGGTGCCCATAGAGCAGAACACAATCCTCAGCGTCCTCGGTATCCCCGCTTCCCGGGGTCTCCATCAACAGCAATGGTGTCCGCTCGGGCAGCCGCTTAATCTCGACCTTAAGCCCCGGGATCGGTCGTTTGCGTGCCCAGCGTTCAAACTGCGCTACGGCGCGATCCATGTGCCCATGGATTTGCCACTCGGGATCGAAGGAAGGCGATTTATTAGGGATGCGGATGTACGCGCTGAGCTCCGGGATGATCTCTTGGTCCCAGACTCGCTCTACGTCACGGGTGATCTCAGCGTGTTCCATAAACCGATTTTAATCAAAAACCACTGGGCACACACATTAGGTAACCCGGCTGACCCCTGCCCGGCGACGTGCCATGGACGGGCCGAGCAAAAAGCGTGAGCGTTGACAGTTGGCTCGGCCGTACTGCATCCCTCACCTCGGCTGCGGGCAGCCGGCGCAAGAACGGCCAGAAATCGCCAACGTTGCGCTTGGAAGGGAAAACCCCCTAAGATGGCGTCGTTAGAGAAAGCGTGGTCGACAGGGCGCAGATCCTGAACCCGCATGGCGGACGCTACCCTCAGCTCAATTGAACTAAGCTTAAGGCGAAAGTAGCCAAGGGAACCATCGATGAAGACAGCGCTTATCACCGGAATCACCGGGCAGGATGGTGCGTATCTCGCCGAATTTCTGCTCAACAAAGGCTATGAGGTCCATGGCATCAAACGCCGTTCTTCGATCTTCAATACCGAGCGCATCGATCATTTATACAAAGATACCCTGGAAGAAGAATCGCGCTTCTTTCTGCATTATGGGGACATGACCGACTCCACCAATCTGATCCAGGTCATACAAAAGGTACGGCCCGATGAGCTTTACAACCTAGCCGCGCAGAGCCACGTGGCGGTCTCTTTTGAGACCCCGGAGTACACCGCTAATGCCGATGCCCTGGGCGCATTACGCCTGCTGGAGGCGATCCGAGTCCTGGGCCTTAAACACAAGACCCGCTTTTACCAGGCCTCCACCTCGGAGCAGTTCGGCAAGGTGCAAGAGAGCCCCCAACGGGAAACGACTCCCTTCTACCCCCGCTCGCCTTATGGCGTGGCTAAGATCTACGCCTACTGGATCACGGTCAACTATCGCGAAGCATACGGACTGTTCGCCTGCAACGGTATTCTGTTCAACCACGAATCTCCGTTGCGAGGCGAAACCTTCGTCACCCGCAAAATCACGCGCGGTCTTGCTCGGATCGTGTTGGGGATGCAGAAACGGTTGCACCTTGGAAATCTCGACGCCAAGCGGGACTGGGGGCACGCGCGGGATTATGTGGAGATGCAATGGCTGATGCTGCAACAGGACCAACCAGAGGATTACTGCATTGCCACTGGCAAGCAATACTCGGTGCGGCGCTTCGTCGATGCCGCGGCCAAGGAGCTTGGACTAACGCTCGCTTGGGAAGGAGGCGGTCAGGATGAAAAAGGGGTAGTAGCCGAGGTCGACCATTTGACTTTGCGCGAAAAGCTCAGTGCTAGCGGAAATACCCGTGCGCCAGCGACGCCGGGTGTGGGTGATGTCTTGGTCGTGGTCGATGCGCGCTATTTTCGGCCCACCGAAGTTGATACGCTGATCGGAGACGCTACCAAAGCACGGGAAAAGCTTGGGTGGCGGCCGCGGGTGAGCTTCGAAACCATGGTGCGGGAAATGGTCGATTGCGATCTGGTGCAGGCTCAGCGTGATCTCTTGTGTAAGAATGAAGGGTTCAAGACCTATGGGTACGCTTCCGAATGAACACCGGCCCTGGAATGCGGCCCGAAGTCTTTAAGAGATGACCCTAAACCAGGACCCGTTTATACGCCCATCGGCAAGGATCTACGTTGCGGGTCATGGTGGACTGGTAGGATCTGCACTTGTGCGCCGGCTGCAACAAGAGAGCCACCAGGCCAATCTAGTTACCCGGCCGCGGGCCGATCTCGATCTGCGCGATCAGGAACGGGTAAGAGCATTCTTTGAAGCCGAGCGACCGGAGATCGTAGTTTTGGCGGCGGCCAAGGTAGGTGGGATCTGGGCGAACGCGAGCAAACCGGCGGAGTTCATACAACAAAACCTCGCCATTCAAAACAATGTCATCCACGAAGCCTGGCGCAGCGGTGTTAAGCGCCTATTGTTTCTGGGCTCCTCGTGTATCTATCCGCGCGAATGTCCGCAGCCGATTAAGGAAGAGCATTTGCTCACGGGTCCCCTGGAGGGGACGAATCGGCCGTACGCATTGGCGAAGATCGCGGGAATAGAGATGTGCTGGGCCTATAACCGGCAATACGGAACGCGGTTTTACTCTGTTATGCCGACCAATCTCTATGGCCCCGGCGATAATTTCGACCTAGAAAGCTCACATGTGATCCCTGCGATGCTGAGAAAGTTCCATGAAGCCAAGTCTGGTGGCAAAGCGCGCCGGCAGGTTGTGCTGTGGGGCAGCGGGACGCCACGGCGCGAGTTCCTGCACGTCGACGATATAGCCGACGCCTGCGTATTCCTCATGAACTTGCCGGATGGGAAACTGGACCAGGTATTTAATGCTGAGGAACGATCCGGTCTGAGCACCCCGAGTCGTGCCCCATTGCTTAATGTGGGCTGCGGCGAGGACATTACCATCCGTGAGCTGGCCGATTTAATCAAAGAGACGGTACGCTATGAGGGCGAGATCGCGTGGGATCGGAGTAAGCCTGACGGCACCCCGCGCAAGCTTCTCGACGTGACGCGGCTTTTAGCCACCGGCTGGTCCCCTAAGATAACGCTGCGGGAAGGGCTCGCTGATACTTACCGATGGTATGTGCGAACACCATGGTCTTGTCCGCCTTCTGCTCCGCGCCGGTGAGTTCGGCCAAGCTGTCCTTGAAAGTATCGGCGGACGGAAGTTTTCCATTTCTTGTGAGTGGCCGGGAATATCGTTCAGCTCCGACCTGACAGGCCGCGTGGTTGCTTTTCTCGCTGCTATTTGCAAAGCCCGTGGAACCAATCCAGCGTGCGAGCGCCCCCAAGATCGGGGTCGCTTTCCATGTGCGCTCGGGATGGTAGCGTATGGTTGGCGCGCGCCAGCTCCAGATACTCTCGGCATCGTTCCTGATCGCCGCGCAGGCTGTAGATACAGGCGAGATTATAGGAACCGATGGCGCGGTGGTGTTTTTCCGCTTCCAGAAACTTCTCCTCTGCTTCCTGATGCCGTGCATCCCTTTCCGGCCCGGTCATCCGGCGAGCGCGCTCCATAAGCGCTACGCCCCAGTCGTTTAATATTTGGGCTCCGTCAGGTTTGATCCGCGCCGCAGCTGAATATTTCAAACCAGCCGCTTGCAACACCCCGTCCGCTTCAGGCCCTGGCCTCGAAAGCGCTTGTTGATACAGGGCCAAGCCCCACCCATGCAAGGGCTGGTGATCCTGCGCGTTCCGGGTCAGCGCTTGGGCGAACTTTTCGTAGGCGGATTGATAGCGTTCATCGGAATCCTTCATGGTTCCGCGAGCGGCTTGTTGCGCAAGCGCCATTCCCCAGTGGTACAAGGTCGTTCCGTCGTTGGGGTCGATGTCGTGCGCCAGCGCGAGTTTTTCACAGGCTTGCTTTAGGAGGTTCCCCTGTTCCTTTCCCGATTTGGTTTGTGCCGCAAAGTACAAGGCGCGTCCCCAGTTTTTCGCGGCTTCATACAAGCGGTTGTTACCAGCCAGAGCGGAAGCATAGCGTTGATAGGCGGACTGGAAGTATCGCTCCGCTTCGGGACCCGCGCGGCGGCGGGCCGTCTCTGTGTGTTGATTTCCCATAGCCAGGTGTGCCCTCGCTAAGAGCTGAGTGAGTTTTCCCATTGGCATTACCTCGTGTAAATTCAGAAAAAATGGTTGCCTTAATTCTCCGCAAGCACGTGCTTCCGCCCCAAAGCGGTTAACCGCTGGTTCCGTCCGGACACCAAGCCCGAACAACCCCGCGACAGCTACGAACCCCCATCGGGTGTCAAAAGCTGGACGTGCGGCCGCAGCCAAGCGTCTAGCTGTGCCCTCACGCCAAACATCTGTTCAGCGTTTGCTTTAACGCGCACGACGTCGGGTGGTAGTGCGGGCAGGTTCACTTCCTGGCTACCCTGAAGCACCGCGATCCGGCGGCGGCTAAGCACGGAAAGCGCGCGATCCAACACAGGGTGGATGGGATCGCGCTCGTCATCTAGGTAAAACAACACGACCAGGCAATGCCCCAGCACATACCGCAAGCCTTCGCTGCCGTTGTTTTCGCTCATCGGCACGGTCCGAGAGCGACTGAACAACGGTTGTTCTTGCTTCCCGGACAGAACCAGCACTTGTGTGGGACCGTAGTTGCGTTCGAGATGGCGGCCGAGTGCCTTTAGAAAGCGGTTTTCTTCGCTGCACAGCAACACAATCGGCTGGGTTTTTAAGCGGGTCACGATCGCGACATAGACCAGGAGCATCAGTACTGCAGCCGGGTAGAAAACATAGTATCGGGGTAGAAACACGCTGATTGCGGTCACCACCAACAGCAGCTCGGAAAAGCGCCGCGCATATCGGTAAACTACGCGCAATTCGGATAAGGCGGGATCTGCCGCAAAGCGGGGAACCCATATGCAAGCGAGCGTAAACAGCAGCGGGTAGTATTGGTATACGGGTTTGTCCAGGGCATAAGCCCTCTGCCAATATTCTAGCCAAACGAGCAGCGTGCCGGTCAAAAAAATGTCGAGCTTATGGCGATACTCTAAGATAGGGAAGAAATGCACCGCGGCGCCGATGAGCATCGCCGCCAGCCCAAGGCTTAAGCTTAGCTGGGCGTCAAGCCGCGCAAGATCAGAAGGCTTAAACCAAACGCAAAACGCGATAAGGGCGGAAGTGACGCCGAACAGAGCCAAAGCAACTCGTGCCGGCTTCGGCACAAGCTGAACGGGGGGCAGAGCCGTTCGGCCCTGAGATAACAGCCACGCGATAAACTTTCTCGTCATGCTGACGAAGAACTCGATTACGGAAGTTTGCCCGTTACGCGGAGGTCATGGCATCGGGTGGCTAGCTCAAAGCCTAGACCATCTGCTTTTCTCTGATCTCATCCAAGGTCTTACAATCGATGCAGAGCGTTGCGGTGGGCCTGGCTTCCAAGCGTTGAATTCCGATCTCAACCCCACAGGCTTCGCAATA
>JBOIEE010000169.1:0-4634 GCA_050740975.1 Gammaproteobacteria bacterium
AGCTCGCGCCCATCATCAGCGGCACGACCGGATCGTAGAGGCCGTGGGCCATGAAGATGGGGGTTTCCTTGTTGGCCGCCGCCGCTTCCCGCGGTAGCGACTCGGCCAGCGGCAGGTAAGTCGACAGAGCCATCACGCCGGCGAGCTGTTCCGGGTGGCGCAGCCCGGTATGCAGTGCGACTGCTCCGCCCTGCGAGAATCCGGCGAGCACGATCCGGCACGCGCCGACCCCGCGCTTTCCTTCGCGCTCGATCAGGGCGTTGATCTGCTGTTGCGATTCGCGGATCCCCTCCTCGTCGGCGCGGCGCGACTTGCCTTCGAGATCGCCGAAGGAGACGTCGTACCAGGCGCGCATGACGGCACCTGCGTTGATCGTCACCGGCCGCATTGGTGCGTGCGGAAATACGAAACGCAGCGCCAACACCGCGTCGAGTCCGAGATCGTGCACGATAGGTACGAAATCACTACCGTCGGCGCCCAGCCCGTGCATCCAGATCACGCTGGCCGAGGGGTTCTTCCCGGTCTCTAGCTCGATGGCCTCCAGCGGTTTTGGCATAAGCAGGGAGTGGGGCGTGATTCGCGACTCGACCTTAGATTTACTTCGCCCTCGGAGGGGATTGGGGCAAGGGGAGCCCATCACGGATTACACTTTTTATGATCCTGGTGGCGAACGCGGGTGGAAACGGTTGCACGATATAGGAAGTATAAACGCCCACTTCTCATTTTCGTCAACCCGAAGAGCAGGCGGTGAGGAGCGAGGAGGATTGTCGACAGGGCCTCGAGTTACCAGTACGACGGCACCAAATCTTCCCCTTGTTGCCTGAAAGACCTCCTGAGCCCGCTTGAGCCGAAAACACCGCTTGACTTTTACAACGCAATTGTTGTACAACGAATACGTTTTACAACAGCCTTGTTTTATGTCTAGCCCATCAGGAGGTAAGCCGTGGTAGAGAATCGAGTCGGGCCGCCCGTTCGAGGCCAGGAGTTCTATGGTCGCGAAGCGTTCGCGAAGCTGGTATCGGACAAACTGAAAGCGGGACATGCTGGCGGCCCCACGCCGGTTCGGCAAAACCAGCGTGATGTATCGTCTGATGGATGAGCCGCTTTGGGACTACCGCATCGTACATGCGGATCTTGAGCACCTGATAGAGCCTGGCGAATTGATCATGCGCTTGATCGAGCAACTGGCTAAGGACGGCAAGCTGGCCAAGGTCCTTGCCGCGCTCAGCTATCTGCCCAAACAGATGTTGTCACTCTTGCGAGAAAACATCGAAGAAGTCGAGCTGTTTGAAGCGAAGGTGAAGCTCCGAGAACAATTGCGCCCGCGCTGGCAGGAAAGCGGGGAAGAGTTGTTCAAACGGGTCGCCGCAGCGCAAACCACCGTCATCTTCTTTCTCGATGAGCTGCCGACGATGATCGACCGCATGGCTCGCTCGAAAGCTCACCGCGAGGAAGCCAAGACCATGCTGCGCTGGCTGCGGGGCCTGCGCCAGCGTCCCGATATCACCAACGTGCGTTTCTTGATCGCCGGTTCGATTGGCATCGCCCATGTGCTGAATGAGCTGGGCGAGATCACCGCCATCAACGACTTCGAGCAAATGCGGCTCGAACCGTTTTCACCCAAAATCGCCGCCGCCTTCCTCGATGAACTCGCCCAATCGCATGGGATCAGCTTATCTGCTCCGAGCAAGCGCAAGATGCTGGAGCTGATCGGAACCCCGGTTCCCTACTTTCTCCAAATCCTCTTCTCGGAAGCCACCAAGGCCTACGCCCAGGATGGCGAGCCGATCATGCCCAGGAAGATCGAGAGCCTTTACCATGAAAAGGTGCTGGGCGTGGAGTGCAAGACCTACTTCGATCACTACTACGGCCGTTTGCGCGACTATTATGCTCCGCACGAAGCGAAAGCCGCCAAACGCATCCTGCGGGAGCTGGCCGTGGTCGGCTCGCTGACGCGGGACGCGGGCTACCAGTTTTACCAAGCGGAGATCGGGCGCCGGACAGACCTCGAAGCGTTCAACCATTTGATGACGGATCTTGAAAACGACTTCTATATCAGCTTTGACGCCGTCGCGCAGCAGTACAACTTTGCCTGCAAGTTGCTCCGCGATTGGTGGCTGCGGCATTACGGAATGCAGACGGGCGTCTGAGGTGGCCGCCGATGGAACTGCTGTATAACCCCGACGCGATCAGCGAAGCGGAGATCAAGGCGACCTTCGTGGCGCGCCAGCGGCTCGTTGACGAACTGGTGTCGCTCGTCGAGCGTCAGCCGCAGGGTGCAGGCATGCAGCACGCGGTCATCATCGCCCCGCGCGGAATGGGGAAAACAACCGTGCTCCTGATGGTGAAGTTTGGGATCAGAGATCGCGGACTGGGCGAGCGCTGGCAGGCGGTGAAATTCCCCGAAGAGTCGTACGGTGTCTACGATCTCGCCGATTTTTGGATCGAGGTCCTTAACCTACTGGCTAGCGAAACCAACGATGTTGAACTAGGCCAGCGTGCAGAAAGCCTCAAGACCCAGTACCCAAACAGCGACGATCTACAACAAGCGGCGCTGGCGGTGATCAAGGACTGGCGGCGCGAGCATGGCAAGCGTTTGGTCTTGCTGGTGGAGAACTTCGATCTGATCCTGGACCAAATCAACGACGAGCGCGACAACGCGGGGCTGCGTGAGGTGCTGATGAATGATGGCACGCTGATGCTGCTTGGGGGCGCCACCACCTTCTTCAAGGAGGCGCGCGCCTACGATCAGCCGCTCTATAATTTCTTCAAGGTATATGACCTCTCCGATCTGAACTCCCAACAGATACAGGAGCTTTTGTGCCGGCGCGCGGAGCTGGATCGGATCCCTGACTTTGAACAGACGCTCCAAGCCAATGCCAGCCGCTTGCGCGCACTGGAATATTTCACCGGCGGTAATCCGCGCCTGGTGCTGATGCTCTACCGGGTGGTGACGCAATCGGACATCACCGAGGTGCGGCGCGGCCTGGAAAAGCTGCTCGATGAGGTGACGCCTTACTACAAAGCCAAGGTCGAAAGCCTGCCCGCGCAACAGCGCAAGATCCTGGATCACATCGCACGAGTGAGCGCCAAAACGAGCGAGGGGCTGCCGCCGGGTGCGATCGCCACTGCCGTGCGGCTGTCTCCCAACCAGGTGAGCGCACAGCTCAAACGGCTTTCCGAGATCGGCTATGTCCGCAGCGCGAATCTACGGGGGCGTAGCGCCTACTACACGCTCTGCGAGCCGCTCTATGCCCTGTGGCATCAGATGCGCTTCGGCCGCGAAGCGCGACAGCGGATGCAGTGGCTGGTGCAGTTTCTCAGCATGTGGTATGCGGGCGACGAGCTCGGTTGGGAAAGCGAAAGGTTGACTGCGCGCTTCCGGGAGCATTTGAGCGCAGGCCGCTCGCTTGAGGCGCATGATGTGCTCGAACATCATCGCTATCTGGCAGAAGCGATGGAGAACGCGCCCGCTCGCGCCAGCGCAATGGAACGGGTCATTAGGGGTTATCTCGATCTCAGCGATACCGGGACCGTGAAGAACGAATTGCTGGCCACAGTGAAGCTCGAGAACCTCTCAGAGGAAACCCTGCACAAGCTCCAGGAGGCCGGTTGCCTCACGGAAGAACAGGTGATCCGCGCCAGAACGACCAAACCCTCACCCGCCGCAACGGCGCACGAAAAGGAATTCGCTGAGGCAATGGCATCGGCCACCCTGGCCCATTCTGCGGGACGCTTTGAATCCGCGCGTCAATACCTTGATCAAGCGCTGAAGCTCAAACCCGATAACGACGCCGCGTGGACCAACCGCGGCAACACGCTTGATGAGCTAGGCCGCTTCGAGGAGGCCATCGCGAGCTGTGACCACGTGCTGAAGCTTAAACCAGATTATTATGCCGCCTGGTACGCCCGCGGCTATGCGCTTGCTGAGCTAAGCCGTTTCGAGGAGGCCATCGCGAGCTTTGACCGGGCGCTGAAGCTTAAACCGGATGATGACGCCGCGTGGGCCAACCGCGGGGTCGTGTACCTGCAGAAATTCGTCCAAGGGGCACGAGCAGGAGCGCTTGAGCGGGCTACACAAGACTGGAACGAGGCCCTGCGATGTGGCAGAAAAGCGCAGGTTCAGGATTGGCCTAATATACTATCGGCAGCCCTATTGCAGGTGGCCCGCTCGGGGCAGTTGAGTTTCGTACGGCAACTGATCGCTGACTCGGATCTGGAACAACGACTCTTTCCCCTCGCCCGCGCCATCGACTATTTGCTCACCGGCCATGAGGCCTTGATTGAAAAGCTCTCGCCGGAGGTCCGGGGCATCGTTGACGAAGTGGTGGCAACATTGCGACCGGTCGTTGGCGTTAAAAGCCAAAGAACTGGGTGAGAAACAGCGGCAGAAATCGCTTTTCCCTGAGCGATTGGTATTGGTTGCTATAGCTCATCGGGTTCTTCATGAGGGACGCGATGATTACTAAGGCGGGTCGCCTCTGGCACAGTTTCCAGCGCGGCCCGAAGACCGGCAACCAAAGCCACCAAACCGGTCATCTGAATGAGATGAAACACCCCGTTATGATCAAAGGTCCAGATCAAGGTAAGCTCGATGTTTCGATTGGCCTGGAACGCGGCCGCGACGATGGTAA
>JBOIEE010000170.1:0-12197 GCA_050740975.1 Gammaproteobacteria bacterium
CTTAGAGGTCCTACGGTATAGAGGAATTTGGTGATAATCGGTTCACCGGGAAGACAGAGCTACGCCTCAGAACTTGTGAAAAAATCGTCGCGAGCGAAGAGAGGTCGCGTTCCGCCGGAGCGCAGGACCGTTTCGCCAGGAGTGAAACGGAGCGCCAGCCCCGCAGGGGCGAATCCCAAGGACGGGACGAGCAACCGGAATGTATGTTGAAATACATGAGGATTCCGAGCACCGCCGGAACGCGAGATCCCGAGCGCAGTAGATTTTGTCACAAGCTCTCAGTCTCCCGCGCTTATTACAGCCGCGCCATCACAGCACGGGCGAAATCGCTGGTTGAGGTTGCTCCTCCCAGGTCCTTGGTCCAAACCCGATCTTCATGCACGACGCGAAAAAGGGCGCGGCGCAAACGCTCCGCCCGTTCGCTTTCACCCACGTGATCCAGCATCATGGCGCTGGCCAATAGCAGTGCAGATGGGTTGGCTATGCCTTGACCGGTGATGTCGGGTGCCGATCCGTGGACGGCTTCGAATATTGCGGCATCCACCCCGATATTGCCCCCAGGCGCTAGGCCCAGTCCCCCCACCAGCCCCGCGATCTCATCCGACAGAATGTCTCCGAACATATTGGTGGTGAGGATCATGTCAAACTGATGCGGATTAAGCACAAGCTGCATGGCGCAGTTGTCCACGATGCGCTCTTCGACCTCAATCTGTCCGGCATACTTCTTTCCGACCTCTTGCGCGGTCTCTAAAAACAAACCCGTCAACAGCTTCAGTATATTCGCCTTGTGCACGATGGTGATCTTTTTACGGCCGTGAGACACGGCGTAGTTGAACGCAAACTCCGCGATCCGCCGGCATCCCGAGCGGGTGATGATACCGGAGGCCACCGCCACGGCCCGCGGGTCATCATCGATGGGAATGACATGTTCGAAGCCGACGTAAAAGCCTTGCGTATTTTCACGGATGAGGACGATATCGATGTCCTTGTAGCGGCCACCGGGAAGATAGGTACGCGCGGGTCGCACATTAGCGAACAGCTTGAACGCCTCGCGCAAGCGCACGTTGACCGATCGGAAGCCACCACCCACCGGCGTGGTCAGCGGGCCTTTTAACGCCAACTTGGTCTTGCGTAGGCTCTCGATCAGCGGCGCCGATAAGGGATCACCGTGCGTTTTAAAGGCGGCCATGCCGGCTGTTTGCTCTTCCCACCGGAACGGCGCGCCCACTGCGTCCAACACGCGCAAACTCGCGTCCATGATCTCGGGGCCGATCCCGTCACCTCGAATCAGGGTCGCCGCTATTTCCTTAGGATTACCCATAGGACGTCGTCCCTCCCAGTTAGCGTTACGAATGCTATTGTAGCGAAAACGTGATGCTGCGTCGCGTCAAATGGTGATCGTGCTCCCACGGGGGCCACTACCAAGGGCAGCACACAAGGTAGAGACCACTTACCAAACGATTAAGCTTGTACTATAAAAACTAGAGATAACAACATGGGGCCTCGGCGTGAAATACCAACGACGGTTTACATCTGCCTTGGGCTTGATCGCGGTCGTGATGAGCCAACCGATCCGAGCAATCGACTTTGTTGCGCTCGAAGGCGGAACCGGATCGGACAGCGCAGAGCGCATCGGTGTCGCCGCGGGCTGGCTCTGGGAGAGGGGGTGGTCACTGCCGGCTGGATTACGTTTGAGCGGCCATTGGGAGCTCAGCCTG
The DNA here is from genome assembly GCA_050740975.1 of Gammaproteobacteria bacterium. Taxonomy (GTDB): domain Bacteria; phylum Pseudomonadota; class Gammaproteobacteria; order JBOHHR01; family JBOHHR01; genus JBOHHR01. Next base: position 1,719 of record JBOIEE010000170.1, read on the forward strand.
AGTTATTGGGATGGAGACAAGGGACGAACCGGCAACGATACGCTGGTAGAGGGCGGTTTCACCCCCGTGTTTCGCATTCACTCAGAGGCTAAGCCCCTGGGGATCACGCCCTTCATCGAGGCAGCGGTGGGCATACACCTCATGTCCGACACCACATTGGGCGACAAGGACTTCGATATTCCGTTCAAATTTGGCTCACATGGGGGTGTCGGATTTCGCTTCGGCCCTAACGACCACCTCGAACTCGGCTACCGATACCAACATCTCTCCAATGCAGGCTTGGGTGATTCCAACCCAGGGATCAACTTCCATCTGATAAGGCTGCTTTATTATTTTTAACCTGAGGATCGGGATCCTCGCATCCTCTCATCGCTGCTTGTAGACTTAAAAAATAAGTCGCTTCCGCAGGGGATATCATGCGAGGGGTCCTTTTTTTTGCGCTGGTCACGGCGTTCACTCCTGGCGCATCCGCCGAACGGCCAATCACCCCGGCGCAAGTGCCGGAGCTGCTTCGCCCTTGGATAGAATGGGTGCTGTACGCGGAGCCGCAGCGCCGTTGCCCCTTTCTCTACAACGCCGAGGAAGCGCGCCGCTGCGCCTGGCCGACCCGGCTGCAATTGAACCTGAGCGAAAAGGAAGGCGATTTTGAGATCCTCTGGCATGTCTACCAAACCAGTGAGGTGAAACTTCCGGGCGGGGGGCTGCATTGGCCACAGGATGTGACGGCGGACGGCAAACCGCAGTTAGTATCGCAAAGAGATGGCCGGCCGGTGCTTGAGCTTGATCCCGGAGGGCACGAGATCCGCGGACGCCTGGAATGGGATGCTCTGCCAGAGGAACTGTTGATCCCCGAAGACTCCGGGATCGTCAGTGTAACGATTCAAGGCCAAGCGGTGGGCTCGCCGCGGATCGGTCCCAAGGGGAAGCTGTGGTTGAGAGAACGCGAGCTCGGCGCGCGCAAACGCGACGCTGAGCACCTGAGTGTACAGGTCTTTCGCAAGGTCATCGATGAAATCCCGCTACTGGTAGAAACGCGCATCGACCTGGAGGTATCGGGTCGCCAACGCGAAGCAGTGCTCGGGCAAGCCTTGCTACCCCGGTTCATCCCCCTGAGTTTGACCAGCCCCTTGCCCGCTCGGCTGGAACCCGATGGTCGTTTACGCGTTCAAGTCCGCCCCGGAAGTTGGAGCATACAGCTAAGCGCCCGCTTTCCCACTGAGACCACGCACATCGCGCTGGGAAAAAATCTGACACCATGGCCCGATTCCGAAGTATGGGTGTTTGACGCCAGACCTAAGCTGCGTCTGGTCGAGGTCCAGGGTGTGATCCGCATAGATCCGCGCCAGACCCGCTTGCCCGGGGAGTGGCAACACCTACCGACTTATCGCCTGCGAGCGGGGGATGGTTTGCGTCTGGCCGTGATCCGGCGCGGCGATCCCGAGCCCGATCCCGACGCCTTGCACCTGCAGCGCAAGCTGTGGTTGGACTTCGATGGAGGGGGCTATGCGGTCGCCGATACCATCACCGGGCGCATGCTTCGCGCCTGGCGGCTGAATGCCGGTAACGATCTGAAGCTTGGCCGCGTGTCTCTGGACGGACAAGCCCAATTCATCACCCGCCTGCCAGACTCGGAGCAAGAGGGGGTGGAAGTTCGGCGCGGCTCCATCAACCTATCTGCTGACAGCCGCTACGAGGGGCGTGTGCGCTCTATCAGTGCCGTAGGCTGGGACCACGATTTCGATAAGGTAGCTGCTACTCTGCACCTGCCACCAGGGTGGCGCCTGTTTGCGGCCGGGGGAGCGGATAATGTGCCACATACCTGGATAAGCCGTTGGACTTTGCTAGATTTATTCGTGGTCATGATCGCCGCGATCGCCTTCGGGCACCTCTGGGGCTGGCCCTGGGGCTTGCTGGCGCTCATCACCCTGGGATTGAGCTGGCACGAATGGGATGCGCCTCGTTACGTATGGGTGCACGTGCTGGTCGCGGTGGCCTTAGCCCGAGCCCTGCCGGAGGGACGCGTACGCCGGGTAGCGGTGTTCTATCGCAGTGTCAGCGCGCTTGCGCTGGCCGCGATCGCCGTTGGATTTCTGATCAACCAGATCAGGGCCGGGATCTACCCGCAACTGGAACAGCCGTTTGCCGCGCCGCCTATGAGGGTTCAAACCGCGCAGTTGGCGCCAGAATCCGCCTCCCCGGCCACGCCAGGCGAGATGGCGCCGGAAGAGCGCGGCAAAGACGCCGCAGTATCGGGTTTAGCGCTGGAGCAAGAGCAGGCGGCGCCCAGAAAACCGGCGATGTTGAGGCAGGAAAAAGCCGGAACCCAAGCCGCTAACTTTGACCAGATCGACCCCAAAGCCAACATCCAGACCGGTCCGGGTCTGCCCACCTGGGATTGGACTAATGTCTCCTTGTCTTGGAACGGGCCGGTAGAGCGCGCACAGGGCCTTCGCTTGTTCCTGATCCCGCCCGGCGGAAACCTGCTGTTAAATCTGATTCGCGTCGCCTTAACGGGGGCGCTGGTGTTGGTCGCAGTGGTTTCGAGCTTAGGACGGATAAAGCTCCGCAGCGGGCACGCCGCTTTCATGGCGCTCTGCTGGCTGCCGATTTTGGGCTTCCATCCACCGGCCGTACGGGCTGAATTCCCCGATCCCACGTTGCTTGAGGATCTCAAAAGCCGGCTGTTGGTGCCGGCAGCGTGTTTACCCGATTGCGCCTACTTAGCACGCGCCTACCTGAACGTGCAGCCACAGATCCTGCATCTGCGCTTGGAGGTGCACGCGCTGGCGGACATCGCTGTGCCCTTGCCGGTGGGAACCGACGATTGGTTGCCGGAGCACGTGCAAGTCGACGGATCGGCCCCGACAGGGCTCGCCCGCACGCCCGAAGGGCAGATGTGGATCAGGCTCAGCGAGGGACGACATGAGGTGCTGCTGGCGGGCTCGCTGCCGGCCAAGGATCAAATCACCTTGCCCTTGCCGCTTAAGCCGAAGCGGTTCGAGATCCAAAACGAGGGCTGGGTGGTTGAGGGGGTGGATGAACATGGCGTTCCCCAGTCCCAACTTCAGCTCACCCGCCGAAACGCCCAGGCATCCGACGCTGGTCAGGCGCTCCTCGAGCCCTTGGCCTTGCCGCCGTTTGTCAGGCTAAAACGTACCTTGCGCTTGGGATTGGATTGGCACGTCGAGACCCAAGTGATCAGAGCTTCTCCGAACGACAGCGCCATCGTCATTCAAGTGCCTTTGATCGAAGGCGAGTCGGTAACCACACCCGAGATCCGAGTGCAAGACCGCAAGGTCATGGTCAACATGGCGCCTCAAACATCCTCGGTGTCCTGGGTTTCGACCTTGGCGAAGCGTCCATCTTTCACCTTGAAAGCGCCCGAGACCGAGGCCTGGACGGAGATCTGGCGGCTGGATGTCAGTCCGATCTGGCATTTGTCCGCGACTGGGATCTCCGAGGTCTACCACCAAGACCCAGAGGGGCGCCGCTTACCCGAATGGCAGCCGTGGCCAAGAGAAGCGATAAAGCTACACCTCACTCGACCCGAGGGCAGCTCGGGGCAAACGCTAACCCTCGATCGCGCGCGCTTGCAGCTGACACCGGGAAGGCGCGCCACCGATGCGCTGCTCGAGCTGATAATGCGCAGCAGCCAAGGAGGGCAACACCACATCACGCTGCCCGAGGATGCTGAGCTTCAGACGGTCCTGATCGACGGGCGCTTGCAGCCATTCGCCAGGATGGGCAACGAGTGACTTTGCCCCTGACGCCCGGCCAGCAAAACGTGTCCTTATCCTGGCGCCAGAGACAAGGGTTAAGCGTTTTCTTTCGTACCCCAGAAGTAGACCTCGGAGCGCCCAGCGTGAATGGCGAACTGCAAGCCGTGCTGGGACAAGACCGTTGGATCCTGTTCACGGGAGGCCCCCGACTCGGCCCCGCGGTGCTTTTCTGGGGAGTGCTAGCGGTCGTGTTCCTGATCGCCATTGCGCTCGGCCGGGTTCCAATCACACCGCTGAAAAGCAGGCATTGGTTTCTGTTGGGGATGGGCCTGACCCAGGTTCCTATTTGGACCGGCCTAGTCATTGTCGCTTGGCTGCTCGCGCTAGGACTGCGCGCTAAGGTAGAAGAAAAAGTCAGCCGCAGCGCTTTTAATGCCATGCAGGTCGCGCTCAGCCTGTTGACTCTGGTCGCTTTGAATCTACTTTTCGCCGCCGTCCAACAGGGGCTGCTGGGATTGCCGGAAATGCAGATCGCAGGCAATAATTCCACCGCTTCTCAGTTAAATTGGTATATAGACCGCAGCGATGCCAGCCTGCCCCAGGCCTGGTTCCTGTCCGTGCCCTTATTCGGCTATCGTTTACTCATGCTGGCGTGGGCCTTGTGGCTGGCATTCGCCTTGATCGGCTGGCTGAAGTGGGGGTGGGGCTGTTTTTCACAGGGCGGTTTGTGGCGCAAAGCGCCACGAACGCAAACAGTACCGGTCAAGCCGTGATCGCCTTCTTTGGTGACTTGGAATTGACAAAGCACAAGCGTTGATGCTTACTAAAGACAAGATGAGGAGATCGCCATGTATGCCCTAAACCGCTTTGCAGTCATAACCAGCCTGCTCGCGTGTTTGTCACTTTCCTCAGGAGCTAACGCAGAACCCCTGTCGCAGCAACCGCTGTCTCCATATGGATATGCTGATGAGGGGGCTTATATACGACCCACCGCCGAGGAGATGTTGTTCGACGGGCTATTTGTGCGCCCGGTGTCCTTAGCCGGCACCCTCGCGGGAGCTGTCGTCTATATCGCAACACTGCCCTTCAGTGCGCTGAGCGGGAATACCCAGGAAGCCGCCGAGCGGCTAATTACTGAGCCCGCGCAGTACACGTTCACCCGCTGCTTCGGTTGCGTCGGGACCCGCTACCCGGGCTATTGGTCCGAGCGACATTAATAGGCTATCCCGGTTCCTCAAAAGTCTCGGTACGTTCGTAGAAATGTAACGCAGGCATGGCACACTCGTCTTCTTCCTCGACAAAGGAGGAAACCCGTTGCCAGCATTTTCTTCAAACTGCCTGAAGAGATTTAATCGCGCGCAGCGTACCGCAAAACGGTTCTCACCAACAAATTCAGCGATCAGACGAAAGCGATCCCAGTGAGCTACGCAACCAATGCCACCCAGGTGAACGTTACTGACACCGGGTTATTCGCTCCAGTGCCATTTACCCTGAACGTGTTGACCTACAACATGCACAAGGGGTTTGCGGCGGGGAACCGGCGTTTTGTTTTACCCCAACTGCGAGATGCTTTGGAAGAGGCGGATGTCGATCTCATTTTTTTGCAGGAAACCCTGGGCGAGCACAAGAAACACCAAACCCGTGTCGCCAACTGGCCAAACGCGGCCCAGTTTGAGTTTTTGGCCCATCGCTTATGGCCGCATTACGCCTATGGCAAAAATGCGGTTTACCGTGCCGGTCATCATGGCAATGCGATCCTGAGTAAGTATGCTTTTTCCAAGTGGGAGAACATCAACGTATCGGCGTTCCGCAGCGCCAGCCGCAGCCTCTTGCACGGGGTGATCGAGCTCCCCGCGGACAAGGGGCCGGTGCATTTGATCTGCATACATTTCGATGTCATGGCTTCTGAACGCCAGCGCCAACTTGCGATCCTAAGACACTATGTTGAGAAGCAGATCCCCCAAGGAGCACCATTGATCGTCGCCGGCGATTTCAACGATTGGTGGGGTGAGGCAGAATACGAACTCGGCGCAAGACTGGGAATGGGGGAGGTGTTCAAAGCCTTGAGGGGACGTCATGCTAAGACTTTCCCGGCATGGTTGCCAGTGCTTCCCGTTGACCGGATATACTATCGGGGCGTAACGCCCTTGGCTTGTGAATGGTTGAAGGAACGACGTTGGCGCCGAATGTCGGATCACGTTGCTTTGCATGCCACGTTTGCCGTCTTGACCGAAAAACAGACAAACGAATTACCATCATAGTGCTATGCAATCAAGATTGGGTGATCAATGCTCACGACCCAGTTGGCGCCTGAAGGCGTTCCGCCAACTGGCGAATTCGATCACCGGACTCCGTTTCGTGTGCGCCCCTGTGCTCTTTTGGCTGGCATGGAACGGCTACGCGCTGGGTTTCCTTGCTTTACTCGGTGCCGTCTTTGTGACTGATGCGGCGGATGGTTTTATTGCGCGAAAGTTCAAACTTGAGTCGGAGTTGGGCGCAAAGCTCGACAGCACAGCCGATTGGGTGATCTATTCCGTTATTCCTATCGCCGCCTGGTGGCTATGGCCTGAACTGGTGAAGAGAGAATTGTTTTTTGTCGCTCTGGTAATCGTCAGCTATACCGTGCCCGTGGCCTGGGGACTGATCAAGTTTGGCGTCTTTACCAGCTATCACACCCGCAGCGTAAAACTGGCGGCGGGCCTGATGGGGTTCACGGTCATAGTGTTTTTTGCCGGGGGGCCGGTATGGCCTTTTCGCGTCGCCGCTGTCATATGCGTCGTTGCGGCGCTGGAAGAAATCGCGATCACGGCGGTGCTGCCCAAGCAGAAGCGCAATATTCCCTCCCTCTGGCATGCCCTGAAGCGATAAGAACGTCGCATGATGGGCGCCGCCGGAAGCGCCCAAATTGTAGCGCCTGGCTTATCTCGCAGCCATGTCTATGCTTAAGCCGCTGCTCATATACGATGGTGATTGCGCCTTTTGCCGCTATTGGCTCGACTATTGGCAGAAACTCACCGGGGACGCTGTTCGCTACCAACCCTATCAGATCGCGGCTCAAGACTTCCCACAGATCCCGCTAGAGCGTTTTCAGGGTTCAGTATGGCTCGCGGAGGGGGAAGGCCGCGTGTCGGGAGGCGCGCAGGCGAGCTTTGGTGTCTTATATCATGGAGGGAAGCCGCTTTGGCTGTGGGCATATAAGCACATTACGGGGGTCGCCCCTTTGGCCGAGCGCCTGTACCGCTTCATTGCCGCGCGACGCGGATTGGCTTTTACCCTATCCAAGCTCCTCTGGGGCTCCCATCGTGAGCCGCCGAGCTACCGCGGCGCGAGTTGGTTGTTCTTACGCTTTATCGGCCTGATGTACGCCACCGCGTTTGCTTCGTTCGCAACCCAGGCTCAAGGGTTAGTGGGTGAACATGGGATCCTCCCACTGCAACCCTACCTCAGGCAGGCCCATGAGTATTTGGGAGCAGCCGCTTACTGGCGCCTACCCACGCTGTTCTGGCTAGACGCGAGCGACTCCACCCTGCGTGTCGCCTGCATCGCAGGCTTGGCGGCAGGTTTGCTGGTTGCTTTAGGGATCGCGCAACGCTTGTGCTTGGTGCTGTGCTTTGCCCTGTACTTGTCGCTTTTCTACGCCGGACAAGAGTTTATGTCTTTTCAGTGGGACCTGCTGCTACTGGAAAGCGGATTCCTAGCCATCTTCCTGCCGCTGCACTCGCCCCTTATTCCGTTTTTGTTCCGCTGGTTGTTGTTTCGGTTTATGTTTCTGTCGGGGTGTGTGAAGCTATTGAGCCACGATCCCAGTTGGGCCAATCTCAGCGCGCTGCAGTATCATTTTGAGACCCAGCCTCTGCCCACCTGGGTGGCTTGGTACGCACACCAACTTCCGGAGGGTCTGTTGCGCGTTGCGGTGTTGCTTATTTTTGTTATCGAATTGGCCATCCCGTTTCTGTATTTTTGCGCACGCCGTCCCCGGCTGTTGGCGGCAGCGGCAACCGCTTTGCTCCAAATCGCGATCCTTATTACCGGAAACTACAACTTCTTTAATCTGCTTACCCTTGGGCTTTGCGTGTTCCTGCTTGAAGACAGGGATCTTAAGCGCCTATGGCCGCAGCGCTTTACCAACACACTTTTAACGCTCATTCAAAGTAAACTCAGCCCAGGACATCAAGCGCCATTAGCTGTATTCACCGGATTCATCCTTTTTGCCGGCGTTGTCCAGCTTCTTCCCCCGAGCGCGGGGTTTATCAGCCGCCTCGCCACGGCGTTGGTCGTGCCGGTCGAGCCGTTTCGCATCGTGAATCCCTATGGCTTGTTCGCGGTCATGACCACAACGCGGCCCGAGATCATCATCGAGAGTTCAATGGACGCGAAACGGTGGGTCCCGTACGAATTCAAATACAAACCGGGCGATCTGCAGAAACCTCCGGGGTGGAACCTCCCACACCAGCCGAGGCTCGACTGGCAGATGTGGTTTGCGGCCTTAGACCAGCAGGGTAGAAGTCCCTGGTTTTCCGATCTCCTGTTTCGCCTGTTGCAAAACCAGGCCGAGGTGGTGAATTTATTGGGAGGCAACCCATTCGCGCCCGCTGCACCCCGATTTGTGCGCGCACAGCTATACCGCTATGCATTTGCCGACGCGCCCGCGCGAGCAAATGGCCAGTGGTGGATACGGCGCCTGGAAGGGATGTATTATCCAATGACACGTCTTGAGGACTATGCTGTGCGCAGTCCCCGCGTGTCCCCGGCTCGTTGAGAGCCGATTGCTTTGCGTGGGAGGGTTGAAAGAGAGGTCATGTTACTCGTCATCTCGCCGGCTAAGAAACTCGATTTCGAAACAGCTCCGTGCACCCAAGGTTTTACCCTTCCGCAATTCATCGAGGAAGCGAAACACCTGGTTGAGCACGCGCGCCAACTGTCGGCTGCGGAGCTCTGCACGTTGTCGAAGATAAGCCGCCCCCTGGCGGAGCTGAACGCACGGCGCTTTCGGGAGTGGCGGCTACCGTTTTCCTTAGACAACGCCAAGCAAGCCGTACTGGCGTTCAAGGGGGATGTGTACAAAGGCTTAAGCGCGGAGGACTTCAGCGAACGAGAGCTGCAATTCGCCCAAAAACACTTGCGCATTCTCTCGGGTTTGTACGGTTTGCTGAGACCTCTGGATCTGATCCAGCCCTACCGCCTGGAGATGGGATCGCGGCTAAAGACAGATCGCGGCGCGGATCTCTACTCCTTCTGGGGCGACGGGATCACCCAGGCGCTGAATGAGGCGCTTAAATCCGAGCGCGACAAAACGCTGGTGAATCTCGCGTCAAGTGAATACTTCAAGTCGGTAAACCCGCTGCTGCTGCAAGGGCGGCTGATCACGCCCCAGTTCAAACAAAAGCGCGACGGCCGTTATCAGATCATAGGGCTTTTGGCGAAGAAAGCCCGCGGCTGGATGAGTCGATACGCGATAAAGAACCGCCTGGGACGTGCCGAAGAGCTGCAAGCCTTCGACGCCGAAGATTATCGCTTCAACGAGGGCTTATCCGATGCCCAGGAATGGGTGTTCACGCGCGAATCGAGAGCACCAGTAATGATTAGGGGACAGCCCAGGTCTGTCCCCCAATCTTCTAATCTCTAGCCTAACCTCTTCAACCCTTCTTCTGGCTCGGCAGGGGCTCGATCGGCGCTGGTGCAACTTTGTGTGTTGGCTGCTCCACAGGCAGCACAGCCTCGATGGAACGTACGCGGACCTCTCGTTGCGGGCAAGCGATCTCGATGTTGGCCTCGCGAAACGCGCGCTCGATGCTCATGTGTAGGCTATGGCGGGCCGGCAGCAGATCATCAACTCCATCGCAAAAGGCGCGCAGCTCAAAATTCAACGAGCTGTCGCCAAACCCGGCGAAGAACACCTGAGGCGCGGGGTCTTTAAGGACTAGATCACAATCAGAGGCGAGCTGGCGCAACAAGCTCGCTGCTTTTTCGGTGTCGGAACCGTAGGCGATGCCAATGGGTATGATGATGCGCAACACCGAATCGCTCCGGGTCCAATTGATCACTTGGCCAGTGACGAACTGTTTGTTGGGTACGATCAGATCTTTGCGATCGAAATTGGTGATGGTGGTGGCGCGGATGCGAATCTTCGATACCGTACCGCTGATATCACCGACCGTCACTACATCGCCCACCCGGATCGGGCGCTCGAACTGGATAATGATGCCGGAAACGAAATTAGCGAAGATCTCTTGCAGTCCGAAAGCCAAGCCCAGCCCCAGGGCGGCGACTAACCATTGAACCTTGGACCATCCGATCCCCAGTTGCTTAAACGCCAATACCACGCCTAGGATGGTGATGGCGTATTTGAGAATGGTGGTGACGGCATGGCGTTCACCGGCCGGCATTTTGAGTCGGGTAAGCAGGGTCATCTCCAGCAAGCCCGGCAGGTTACGCACTGCGCCTAAGGTGATAAAGGAGATCAACAGCGCGACGATCAGGTCTTGCAAGGTGATCGACACCGGTAGCTGCCGGGGTTCGGCCAAGGGCTTGCCGTCATCCCCGAAGGGAACGGTAACCATGGTCTCGCTGATTTTCACTTGATCGAGCACGCTGAGAGCCGGGATCATGTCGGCCCAGATAAACCAAAGCCCCAGCACTAAGGCAACGGCCAGGCTGCTGCGCAGCAAGCGGTCGGATTGCGTATTCACTGTCGCCAGATCGATCAACTCATCCTGGATCTCCGCCTCTTTGCGGGAATCGCCTTCCGCTTTCTGGGCTT
>JBOIEE010000171.1:0-22212 GCA_050740975.1 Gammaproteobacteria bacterium
TCTTAAGGCATATACTCCCCAACGTGATGCACATCGTTCTGATCGCGCTGGTACTCGACTTCAGCGGCTTAGTTCTGGCCGAGGCGGTGCTTACCTATATCAACATCGGGGTCGACCCCAGCATGAATAGTTGGGGCAATATGATCAACAGCGCGCGCCTGGAGATGGCCCGTGAGCCCATCGTGTGGTGGTCGCTGGCGGCGGCGCTTCTGTTCATGTTTACCTTGGTACTGTCGGCCAATATATTCTCCGATGCGGTACGCGACGCCTTTGATCCGCGATTGCGCGAGCTGCAGCGCGAATGAGGGAGTCGTTGGCTGTTATTGGACAAGCTGCGCGGGCCGGGTCGTCTCTGCCGGGGTTTCGAGCACGATTCCTTGCTTGGAAAAGGTGCAGCGAAACGTACTTCCTTCACCGACTTTGCTTTCGATATGCAACACCGCGTGATGCCGATTAAGCACGTGTTTTACGATGGCAAGCCCCAGACCCGTGCCCCCCCTTTCACGCGATCGGCTCTTGTCCACGCGAAAGAAGCGCTCGGTGATACGGGGAATATAGTGCGCCGGGATCCCGATTCCCGTATCGGACACTTCCATATGGGCACCGTCTTGGTCTTGATACCAGCGGATTTTGATCACGCCACCGGCCGCGGTGTAGCGAACGGCGTTAAAAACGACATTGGAAAAGGCGCTGTATAGCTCTTGCGGACTACCCCAAATGCACAAGTCGGGATCAGCCGCAAACTCGAAGGAATGGTGCTTATCCCCACTGAGCGCCTGAGCTTCCTTCTGGATCTTGGCCAGCAACTCAGCGATCGCTACCTCGGTTTTCGCCGTCTTTTCGTCTTCCTCCAGACGCGAAAGCAACAATAGATCGTCGATGATCTCCTGCATCCGGCGCGTTTGCGCATCGAGCTGCTGCATGCACATGCGCCAGGCGTCAGGCCGTAGGTCTAGATCGTCATTCAGGGTCTCCACATAGCCGCGAACAACGGTCAAAGGTGTGCGCAGCTCGTGGGACACATTGGCTACGAAGTCACGGCGTACTTCGTTGAGGCGGTGTAACCGGGTTACGTCTCGGGCGACGAACAGGCGCCGATCATCGCCAAAAGGGACGACCCGGACATGTAGATGCAGTTCAGGGTTTACGGGTGAGACGAACTCCATCGCGTCGGATGTGGATTTTTCTTTATGCAAAAATTCTCCGAGCGCGGGATCGCGTATCAAATGGGTGATCCGCTGCTTGTGGTCTTCCGGCCATCTTATGCACAGCATCTGCGCCGCGGAAGCATTAGCCCAGCTGATCTCGTTATCGCAGCCGAGTACCACTACGGCATCGGGCAAAGCGGCGGTCGCCTGCTGGAACTGTCTTAGGTATCGAGACAGTTTCCTCTTTCGCCTCTTGAAACGATCCCGCAAGCGATAGATCTCGCTGTAGATTTCTTGGTAGATGCCTGTAACATCGGGGAAGGAATGCGTTTTCGGATACCGGATCCAAAGCAGCAAGCGTCGCAGCTGGAGCAAATGCCAGATGGCATAGCCGCTTGCAGCAAGCAACAGACTTAAGCTTAAGGATCCGACACCCCAGCCGACGAGAGACGCCACCACAGCCAGCAAAGCTATGTGCCACAATTCAGTGCGCATAGGATTAAGGAACCTCTACAAAAGTTACTGCGCGGCCCACCTGCTTTGTCGCGTGCTCGCTCGTCGCTCGCCTATCTCGATGATATGTCTCGCGACTCGCTCCGCGGCTTCGCGCATCTGGGCCTGCTCCTGACACTTTTGCAGAGATTCCTTAGAATGTTTGTAACGTTGAGGCTCACGAGGTAATAATAGCAAGAGTAGCCCGCCAGTTTTCGACACAAATGCGGCAGGGCGTGTTTCCCAACTCGCAGGGACAGACTGCTGCTATTGCGTTGAGAAGCGATACCCCATGCTGCGCACCGTTTGGATTAGCCTATCATAACCGTGCGTCGCTAGAATCTTGCGCAAGCGGCGGATGTGCACATCCACGGTGCGTTCCTCGATATACACATTATCGCCCCAAACCCGGTCCAGCAGTTGCGGGCGCGTATACACGCGCTCGGGGTGGGTGACAAAGAAATGCAACAGCCGGAATTCGGTCGGGCTAAGATCCAGTGGACTACCGGTGGCCGTTACGCGGTGGGTTTCGGTGTCGACCCTCAAACCTTCAACTTCCACGGCACCCTCAACGTGGCGCGGGGTGGCGCGGCGCAGAACGGCTCTAATGCGGGCGATTAGCTCCTTGGTGGAAAAAGGTTTGGTTACGTAGTCGTCGGCGCCAACCTCCAAGCCCTTTATCTTATCGGCTTCCTCGCCCTTGGCCGTGAGCATGATGATAGGAACTTCGCGCGTGTTGGGGTTGCGTTTCAAGCGACGCGCGAAGTCGACACCGCTGATCCCGGGCAGCATCCAATCCAGCAATATCAGCTCGGGCAACTGTTGCGTCAGGATCGCCTGCGCCTCATCGGTGTTACCGGCCTCCTGGCATTTGTAGCCCTCATTGGTTAGGGCAAACCCGAGCATCTGGCGGATCGCCGGTTCATCGTCAACCACGAGAATAGTTTCTAGCATTCCAAGCATGAATTTTCCGAGCGCGGTTAAGGGAATTCCCTTAAGTAAACCGCACTTGTGTTACAGGACGATGACGGTTGCAAACGGAAGCGCCCCTTTAGCGCCCTCACGCTGGCATTGTAACGAGTTTGTAATTATTCCGTAACTAAATCGTAACGGCTGCCTTGTACTCTTGCGGCTGGGACCGTAAGGCGGGTTCCCAACATTAATTTTTTTTGGGGAGAAAACCGTGAATAAAAGCACGAAATTTCGTTTCTTTAGCGCGGTGCTCGCGGGGTGCGCTGTGGCCCAGGCCGCTCCCGGATCTGCTGGGGGTGGCGGCACCATGCAGGAGCTTCTCAAAGTGCTCAAGGAGCAGGGCACCATCTCAGAAGAGGCTGAAGAGGCTTACGATAAGTTATCGGACGCAGCTAAGGAGGAAGGCGAAAAAGCTCAGGACAAGGTATCGAAGGTAGCTAAAGAGGAAGCCGAGAAAACCCTGAAAAGCCAATTTCCGAAATTCAATAAAGAAGGCAAGTTCGGCATCGTCAGCCCGGATGAAAAGTTCTCGTTCGAGGTATTCGGCCGGTTGCAGACGGACGCGGCATGGTACTGGGATGATAACACCGACCTCGACAGTTCCACGGAATTCCGCCGCGCCCGCCTCGGGGTCGGCGGCACGCTGTGGGACTATTGGGACTGGAAGTTTGAGACCGACTTCGCCGAAAACGAAGTCGACATCAAGGATGCCTATATCCGAAACACCTATTTAAACCCCTTCGCCATCCAGGTCGGTAACTTCAAAGAGCCCTTCAGCCTGGAGCAGCTCACGAGTTCTCGCTTCATCACCTTCATGGAGCGCTCGCTCTTCGATGACATGGTGCCGGAGCGCAATCTGGGGGCGATGGTGCAGTACATAGGCCCTTTTTGGACCGCCTCGAGCGGGGTATTCGGTGAGGGCATCGACGATGACGATGAAGAAACCCGCACCTCAAACGGTGGCGAGGGGGTAGGCGTCACCGGGCGCATCACGGCGGCGCCGATCTTGGCCGAAGACCGACTGTTGCACCTCGGCGGTGCCATCTCCTGGCGCAAACCCGATGAGCCCGATGATCGACTTCGCATACGCACCCGCCCCGAATCCCATATCGCCGATCAGCGCTTGGTCGACACCGGTACCATCGATGATGTAGACGATTTCCTGCGCTATGGAGCAGAGGCCGCGTTTGCCAGGGGCCCGTGGTCGCTGCAAGGCGAGTACATGTATTACGACTTAAGCCGGGAGACCGGAGGAGACGCCAGCTTCGACGGTTGGTATTTCTACGGTAGCTGGTTTTTGACCGGCGAATCCCGCGCCGCCGCCTACAAGGTCGACAAAGGAGGGGTGTTCGATCGGGTCAAACCACTGCGTCCCTGGCACGCGCCGGATTTAGGAGGCCGTTGGGGCGCTTTTGAGCTTGCGGCACGATACAGCACCATCGACCTATCCGACGACGACATAGACGGGGGCGAGCAGGACAACTTCACCGCCGCTCTGAACTGGTATCCCAACGCCAACCTGCGCTTGATGCTCAACTACGTTAAGGTCTTAGACATTGAGGGCGGCGCTTTCGATGGCGCCGAACCGGACCTGGTTCAGATCCGCGCCCAAGTTGACTGGTAGGGAACCCTGGTCAACGCGGTCCCTTGGACCGCGGCTATGGAGAGCAGCCCCGCCGCAAGGCGGGGTTTTTTTTTGCCCGTCGGCAGTACTGACCTAATCCTCCTCGCGCCGCTCCTCACGACCGCCGCCGGTCCTCGTCAATCTCTTCCACTGCTTGTTGAACTTGCCTTTCCTGATGCGGCTTCGGACAATGGCGCGCGAGATCCCCAACAAGCCGAAAGCAAAGCCACGATGGAGGGTCCATAGCTGCAAAAACGATGCGCAAAAGGACGAAGCGGTGTACCTTCTCTGAAGCGAAAGAGACGTAACAGTGTAATAGCCGGAGTAAAGCTACCGTGGAAACGGTTGTGCAACGATTTAAGCGCGTCGTGGGCGGCGTGGATCACTGGTGCTTGCGCCTGATAGAGGAACGCGCCCAGCGCCTTGCCGTGCGCCAGGACACCGTGGAGCCGATAGAGAATCAGCGCAGCACCGGCGCGCATATCACCGTGGTGAAAGGGAAAGGAGTAGGTTATGCGGCCACCAGCGATCTGAGCCGGCCTGGCCTGGTGGAAGCCTTGAGGCGTGCGGTGGACTGGGCGGAGGCTACTGGGTGCCTTAGCCTGCTGTCGCCGGATAATCTAGCGCGGCCACAGCACTCGGGAAGCTACCGTTCGCCGGTGGGGCGCACTTGGGGGAGCCTGCCTTTGACGGCAAAGCTCGGCTTGCTGCGTGAGGCGGCCACCCGCCTTAAACGTAATGAGACCATCGTCGATTGGCGAGCCTCGCTCTACTTCCGGGCCACACAAGCCGTCTTGGTCACGCCCGAGTGCGAAATCGAGCAACAATTTGAATTTCTGATCCCAGGCCTTGAGGCAATCGCCAACCGCGCGGTGGAGACTCAGCGGCGCAGCTTCGGATACGACAACGGAGTGCAAGCGGGTTTGGAATACCTGGATGAGATCGCGTTTTGTGAACAGGCCGAGCGCGTAGGCCAAGAAGCCCTGGAGCTGCTGCATGCGCCGAACTGTCCTTCGGGGAGCATGGACCTGCTGCTGCTGCCGGAGCAGATGATGCTGCAGATCCACGAGAGCATCGGGCATCCTCTGGAGCTTGACCGCATCCTCGGAGATGAGCGCAATTACGCCGGAACCAGCTTCGTCACCCTGGATATGTTTGGCCATTATCGCTACGGCTCCGAGCTGCTGAATGTGCGCTTCGATCCGAGCAACCGGCATCAGCTTGCAAGCTATGGCTTTGACGATGAAGGCACCCCGGCAGAGCGCGAGCTTGTGATCAAGCAAGGGATCTTGTTGCGGCCTTTAGGGGGCGCCACCTCGCAGAGACGCGCGGGGATGGCCGGTGTAGCCAACACCCGCGCTTGCCAATGGAATCGGCCCGCGATCGACCGCATGGCCAATCTCAATCTCGAGCCAGGGCAAAGCTCCATGGCCAAGCTGATCCAGGGAATCGAGCGTGGGGTGCTCATGGATACCAACCGCTCCTGGTCCATAGACGACAGCCGCAACAAATTCCAATTCGGCTGCGAATACGCCCGCCTAATCGAACACGGCGAGCTCAGGAGCGTAGTGCGAAACCCCAATTACCGTGGGATATCTGCAAATTTCTGGCGCAGCTTAAGCGCGGTGGGAGATGCAAGCACGGTGAAATGCATGGGCACACCCACTTGCGGCAAGGGCGAGCCGAATCAGGCCATCCACGTCGGCCATGCCTCGCCCGCCTGCGTGTTTGCGAATGTGGATGTGTTTGGGAGCGCCGGATGAATTTGCGCGAGCGTTTCTACAGCTTAGCGGAAGAGGTAACAGCGCGCGCTCTACCGAGCGAGGTGATCGTGTGCGGCTTGCGCGGCGAGGACTCGAACTACGTGCGCCTCAACCAAAACTGTGTGCGCCAAGCGGGTCATGTGCGCCAGATCGAGTTTTCCTTGCAAACCATCATGGCTCGGCGGCATGCCAGCGCTCAGTGTATGCTTTGCGGAGAGCTTAATGGCGATCGCGAGCGCCTTCTGGAACTGCTCAGCGAATTGCGCGCGCAACGCGATATCTTGGAAGATGACCCATATCTCCTTTATGCCACTGAGGTCAGCAGCAGCGAGAAGATCACCTCCGAAGCGCCGCTGCACGCTGCGCGGGCGGTAATCGCGATTATTGAGGCGGCAGAGGGTTTGGATCTGGTTGGGTTTTTCGCGAGCAGTAGGATCTACCGTGGCTTTGCCAACTCGCTCGGCCAGCGCAACTGGTTTGAGCGCCCGAGCTTCGTGTTCGACTGGAGCTGCTACGCCCACGGCGACAAGGCGGTGAAATCCCGCTACGCGGGGATTGAATGGGACGACGAGGCGATGCAGCGCAGGATGCAGGCAGCGCGCCGGGATCTGGATCTCTTGCAACGCCCCCCACGCACGATAAAACCCGGCAACTACCGCGCGTACCTCGCACCCACGGCTGTTGCGGAGTTATTGGAGATCACGGCTTGGGGTGGGTTCGGCCTCAAGAGCCAGCGCACCCGCCAGTCGCCATTGATCAAACTAACCGATGGCTTGAAGGTGCTAGACCCTAGAGTGCACATGGTGGAGAACCATGAGCAAGGCGTGGCGCCTGGGTTTACGTCCGCGGGGTTCATCAAGCCTCCGGCCGTGCCCTTGATCACCGAGGGCCGCGCGAGCGGGTGCCTGGTTTCCCCCCGCAGCAGCCAGGAATACGGAATCGCGGTGAACACCGAGCACGAGTCTCCGGAGTCCTTGGATCTTGCGCCGGGAGATCTCCCAGGGGAGGAAGTCTTGGCGCGGCTCGATACGGGGCTTTATATCAATAATCTTTGGTACTGCAACTTTTCCGACCGCAACGACTGGCGCATCACCGGCATGACTCGCTTCGCCTGTTTTTGGGTGGAACGGGGTGAAATCAAGCAACCGTTGGAGGTGATGCGCTTCGACGACAGCCTGTATGCCTTGCTCGGCGAGCGGCTGCTTGGATTGACTCAAGAGCGCGATTTCATTCTCGATGCCTCGACCTACCATGAGCGCTCGGCCGCCAGCATGCGCTTGCCGGGGGTGTTGGTAAAGGGCCTCGCGCTAACGCTGTAGCGCACGGGCAGCCCATGCGCACGTGGTAGGGCCATCGGCGATGTCTTCTTACCTTGTCAGTGGGTAGGGTAGCTCCTGAAATTCTTTGCCAGGATTACAACGCAGTCATTCCGCATCGCTTCGCGATCCGCTGTGCCAGCGCTCGGAAATCCTTGTAACAGCTTTGCACGGATGCGACGTGAGCACCGATTGCACCATCTGCCGGCTTGAGATGGAACATTGGTTTGCGCGCTTCCTGCGCAAGCGGCATCAAACTTCGATAGTGCTTGAGTAGGCCAAAACAATAAGGGTCCTGCTCCACCTCAGGCGAGGCGGAAGGGTCATCGCCAAGCACCGATTCCCGGTAGACACCCGGCACTCGCCCCATCCACTTGTCGTAAGCCTTGACGGGGCGATCCAGTCTTACCGCATGCTGCATGACGACGTAACCTACCGGCTCCATGTACCCCGCCGGGAGGTTCAAATCGGGGGGCCGCTTGGCAAGCCTCTCATTCCAGCCCTGCCGCCACTCCCGCAACCGTGGACCCAGGTTCTGCAGCCCTTTGATCGAAAACAGATCCGGGGCCAATGGAATAACCACGAAGTCGGCCGCGATAAGGGCGGCGCGATTGATGGCGCCAAGATTGGGGCCCACGTCAATGAGCACCACCTCTGCTTCTCTTACTGCTACCGCTCGAGAGACGACCTCGTGAAACGCTCCGATCACCCGAAAGGCCCTTTCCCCCCCCCAAGGCATCGGGGCCATTGACTGCTGAGCTCGTCTTCGAACGAGGAAAGCCCTAAGTCCCCGGCAAGCAAGCCGATGTCGCCGATGCCCTCGACATGCGGTTCGCCAATGCCGCAGGGCGATCGATTTCATGCCCTAGGCCGCACCGTCACCAACACATTACCGGGTTCGAAGGTAAATTCCGCTTCCGGGTTGCCGTTTCGAGCAAGCTCTTCTTTCGCCAAAGGGATCCCGAGCCCGAATTTCTGGACGTAACCGAGAGTGCTCATAAACTCGGCCATCAAGGGATTGCGGTAATCTGTGGCCCCCGTCCCGAAGTTGTTTTTATAACCCCAATAAAAATCACCGCAGACTTTCCATGGCCAGAAAGATCATTGGAAAATGCACACAAGCTGCGACGGATCCCACTACGGTCAGAAGGGGATCGCTTACGCTCGACTCTGTCCGATTCCAAATCCCGGAACAAAGTTGCCAATTCTTGTTGGGTCAACATGGTGATACGCTGTGGGCAACTAGCTCCTGTAGACGCCCCGAGCCTCTCCCGGCGCCAACAAAAGGATTGGTAAAAGGCCTCCCGGAGGACGCAAGACCCATAGGTCACACGCTTCGGCGATGGCTAAGCCCAAATAAGCTCCGCTGTTCTTAGCTGCTTGAAAACCTCGTTGCATAAAGGACCTGTAATATACTCGCTGTTTCCTTGGGACTGAACCCCTTTGATGAGCAGGCCATTCCGGTTATCCGCCAACTACCAGCCCGCCGGGGGACAGCCCACGGCCATCGCGGCCTTGGTGGGGGGGCTCGGGGACGGCCTCGCGCATCAGACCCTGCTCGGGGTTACCGGCTCGGGTAAGACCTTCACCATCGCCAATGTGATCGAGCAGGTGCAACGCCCAACCTTGGTGCTCGCCCCGAATAAGACACTCGCCGCTCAGCTCTATGGAGAGATGCGCGAGTTTTTCCCGCATAACGCGGTCGAGTATTTCGTCTCCTACTACGATTACTACCAGCCCGAGGCGTATTTGCCGGCCACCGACACCTACATCGAGAAAGACGCATCGATCAATGAACACATCGAGCAGATGAGGCTGTCCGCCACTAAGGCTTTGCTGGAACGCGAAGACAGCATCATCGTCGCTACGGTGTCCTCAATCTACGGTTTAGGCGACCCGGCCTCCTACCATGGGATGGTACTGCACCTGATACGCGGCGCGACGCTCGAACAGCGGTCTATCCTGCGCCGTCTTGTCGAGCTGCAATACACGCGAAACGACCTTGAGCTGCATCGCGGCACCTACCGCGTGCGGGGCGATATCATCGACATCTTTCCGGCGGAGTCAGAGCGGGATGCGGTGCGGGTGGAGCTGTTCGATGAGGAGATCGAGTCGCTTTGTTATTTCGATCCGTTGACCGGAGAGATCTTGCGCCGAGTGCCCCGGCTGACCGTATATCCGAAGACCCACTATGTCACGGCACGGGAGACCTTGCATAATGCGGTAGAGGGGATCCAAGAAGAATTGGAGCAACGCCTAAAAGCGCTGGAAGCGGCGGGTAAACTGGTGGAGGCACAGCGTTTGGAGCAACGTACGCGCTTCGATCTTGAGATGATTCTGGAGATCGGGTACTGCTCGGGCATAGAAAATTATTCGCGCTACCTTTCCGGGCGCCAGGCTGGCGAACCGCCACCGACCTTATTTGACTATCTTCCAACCAAGGCCCTGCTGGTGGTGGACGAGAGCCATGTCACCATTCCTCAGCTTGGTGGCATGTACCGGGGCGATCGCTCGCGCAAAGAGAATTTGGTGGAATACGGCTTCCGCTTGCCCTCGGCGCTGGATAACAGGCCCTTGCAATTCGAAGAATACGAGCGCCTGGCGCCACAGACGATTTTAGTCTCCGCGACACCGGGGCCTTATGAGCTTGAGCACTCCGGCCAAGTGGTGGAGCAGGTGGTGAGACCGACGGGCTTGATCGATCCGCAGGTGGAAGTGCGGCCAGCCGCTACTCAGGTCGATGACTTGGTGTCCGAAATCAACCAGCGTGTAACCCGGAACGAGCGTGTTCTCGTGACCACGCTGACCAAGCGCATGGCGGAAGACCTTACGGAGTACCTTGGGGAACACGGGGTGCGGGTGCGCTACCTGCACTCGGATATCGACACCGTCGAGCGGGTCGAGATCATTCGCGATCTGCGCTTAGGCCGATTTGATGTGCTGGTCGGTATCAATCTGCTGCGAGAAGGGCTCGATCTCCCTGAGGTTTCTCTGGTTGCGATCCTGGATGCGGACAAGGAAGGGTTCCTGCGCTCAGAGCGATCCTTAATCCAGACCGTCGGTCGGGCCGCGCGCAATTTGCGGGGCCAAGCCATCTTGTATGCAGACGAAACGACGGGCTCGATGCAGCGGGCTTTAAGCGAGATGGACCGTCGCCGCCAGGTCCAGATCGCGTTCAACCGCGCGCACGGGATCACGCCCCGGGGCGTGCAGAAAGCCGTGGCCGACATCATGGAAGGCGCCCGCTCCGAACGCGCCCCCGGCCGCCCGCTATCTAAAGTAGCCGAGGCGAAGGGACGCTACGAGGCCGTCTCCCCGGAGATTGTGGCCAAGCGAATCAAGGCGCTCGAAGAGCAGATGTACCGCCACGCGCGGGATCTGGAATTCGAGCAAGCCGCTCAAATCCGGGATGAGATCGTGCGGCTGAAGGCGGCAGGATTTGGAGTCGCCGCGGAAGCTATCGGTTCGGGCCAGACACGCTCCTAGGGTACGGCGACCTGTTGTGGGGGTGTTATTTCGTCGGCGAAAAACTCCATCGCCGCCGAGTTCAAGCAAAATCGTTGGCCGCTAGGCGGGGGGCCGTCGGGAAAAACATGCCCCAGATGCCCATCGCAGCGGGCGCGGCGGGCGCAGCGGATCTCGGTGCGCACCGTGCCCAGGCTCGCATCGCGCAAGGAGCGGATATGCTCGGGGTCAAACGGCTCGAAAAAGCTCGGCCAGCCGGTACCGGAGTCGAACTTGGCCTCCGAGCGAAACAGCGGCAGCCCGCACAAACGGCAGGCGTAAACGCCTGTCTGTTTGTTATCGAGGAGTTGACCGCAAAAGGGCGGTTCGGTGCCGTGCTCGAGCAGGACACGGCGTTCTTCAGCGCTCAGGCGCTGCCGCGCCAGGCGCTTGCGCTGCGCGCCACCGATAGGAGTCAGATCATAGCCCGAAGCCGAGCGCCTGGGCTCGTTCATGCCGATTTCTCTTGCGCGCGGAGCCCTGTTCCTTGGACACCGTCTTTTAGCTGGGCCGCGAAATAGCGTTTAAGCTTGTCTAACTTTGGTGCGGCCACAAGCGCTACGTAGGGCTGGCCGGCATGCTGCGCCGCGTAGTTCTGATGATACGCCTCGGCCTCATAGAAGTCGTTCATGGGTTCGAGCACGGTAACAATCGGCGCCCCGAACACCCCCTCCTCGTTAAGCTGGCAGATATAGGCTCGCGCTACGGTTTCTTGCGCCTGGTCGGCATAAAAGATGGTCGAGCGGTATTGCCGCCCGCGGTCGTTGCCTTGACCATCGCGCTGGGTCGGATCGTGGGCGATAGAGAAGAATACTTTCAGCAGTTGGGCATAGCCGATCCGAGACCGATCGAAGCGGATCCGCACCGCCTCGGCGTGATCGGTGCGGCCGCTGCAGACGTTTTTATAGTCCGCGCTCTCGGCGCTACCGCCGGCGTAACCCGAGGTGACCTCCAGCACTCCATCCAACGCCAGAAACACCGCTTCCAAACACCAGAAACACCCGCCCGCAAGCACGGCGATTTGCTCCTTCAGGTCGCTGGGGGGCAGGTCGATCCTCGGTTCAGGAACCTTATCGGGGGAAACCCGTAAACTCCCGGTCTCGCAAAATGCCATGGTTGCGATCCTCCGAACAGGCTGCGAAATTGACCCTATTCTACGACGCCTTTACAGCAAACGCATTGCGCTTCCGGCTCTGAGATGGCGCTGCTGGCTTACTTGTACCGCTCTGCAACGCAATCCCGCTATGCAGTTGCGGAACGGCTTCCTCAGCGCGCAAGATCCCCCGCCGCGCGTTCTTGCCCAGCGAGCTTTCGCCCAAGTAGTCCTTGCGCAGACGGTCGCCCGTTTGCCGATGTACTCGAAGTTCTGATCCAGCCATTGCTCCGCCGTTTGTCTGCCGCGATCCCGCAACTCGGTGAGAAAATTTCAGTCGCAATTGAACTTGCTGGCCAGGGTAAGATCCCCCAGAGCGCCATCCGCGTATATGGAATGCACCAGCACATGTTTCAACTTCGACCGGTATTCGTCTTTCAGCCACCCCTCCTCGAGCAGCTTGTTCACAAAGGCGATCGCGCGCAGCTCTTTGAGCAGCGACAAATTGAAGGTGATCTCGTTGGTGCGGTCGGTGATTTCCGGCGCCTTGGTTGGGATGTTCTGCTGATACATGGGGTTGATATGCAGAATGACCACATCCCGGGACTGCGTGTGGTAAAAAAGCGGATGTAAGACCGGGTTACCCATATAGCCTCCGTCCCAGTAGTGCTCGCCATCGATCTCCACCGCCTGAAACAGAAAGGGCAGACAAGCAGACGCCAACACGACGTCTAAGGTGATCTCCTCGTTGCGAAACACGCGCACCCGCCCTGTACGCGCGTTGGTGGCGCTGATAAATAGGTTCGTGCACTTGCACATAACCAGCTTCTCGAAGTCCACGGACTCGCTGAGCACATGGCGCAAGGGGTTAAAATTGAAGGGGTTGAACTGATAAGGCGAAAACAGCCGGGTCCAAGTCTCAAACATCAGGAAAGAAAGCGAATGCTCGCTGTTCCAGCCATTCAGCCAGGGCATCTCCCAGGGCATATATTTGATTGGGCTCCAGAGCTTTCCCGCGTTGCTGATGTTGTGCCAAAAATCATGCAGAGCTTCGCGTGCGCCGTCCGGGACACCTATCATTTTACCGTACGCATAGACCGAGGCGTTCATGGAGCCGGCACTGGTCGCGGTCAGCCCTTCGATCTGCAAGCGTCCGTCCTCGATCAATTTATCCAGCACTCCCCAGGCGAACGCGCCATGAGCACCACCTCCCTGTAAGGCAAGATTGACTGTTTTTGTGGAATTAGTTATCGCCATGATGATTTAACCTCGATGTGTGTTGGTGGGGAGGATTTACCGCACGCAAGGCAAGAGCTTTAAATGCGCTCCTTGCGCTTCGCTGTGACGCCGGGTGGCATTTGGCGGCGTGCTTCTTGTTGCGAAGCGTTATCGCTGAGCTGCGCCTGTCGGGTGGGATAGATCGTGTTCATGCTGACCTCTGTGTGTATTGAGTCTTAGCCATTGATCTTGATTAGCTGCGTTCCCCTTTTTTTGGGTGGGCAACGCCTGTGCCAAACTCGGCCAACTACATTTAAGGAATATACAACAGTAGGTTAAAGGAAAAAGAGCAGGAAGTAGGAGGGTAAGGGAGCCCGCCAACTGTGGTGGTCTGCCGTGAATGGCCGCGGGGGATCGCGAAGTACCCTTTTCAAAAAACGCTGTTCTTGTCTAGCGTCTTCCTAGTAGCCAGTCAATTTGGATCGGACAGATAATCCTAAATTCGGCAGTTGAAATGGGAGGCAGGCCATTCATGCCCTTCGACGCAGCTCAGGACAGGCTTCTATACATCAGCACGAACGGTCTGCCCCCGCGTCACCCATCCGGTGATTGCCCAAAAACCCGTTCGCCCTGATGCCTCTCCTGAGCTTGTCGAAGGGTATAGAACTGGTGAGCGGGTTTTTCGGGCGGGTCAACGGCCGAATTTCCCTGTCTCCGCCATCCCAACCAAGGATTGGCACAGTCCCGTGCCACGGAAGGCATCCATGCGACTGGATTCAGTAAAATCCATGTACAGAATGACAACGGTCTACTAGGCGGGATGCAGCGATTTTAGCAAATGGCGCTTGTGCTTCAGCAGATTACCCAGGGCTACCACAATTTTGGCAGCTTCTTCGTCCTCCGCTGTTTGGGTATCGGCGATGAGCGCCCTCAGTTCTACGATCTGCTGCACCAGGGTGGACCAATCTTCCACGTCCGGGTAGAGACTGAGATCCTCCAGGCCAATGGTCCATCTGGGTTCTTGAGGATCGGGTTGGGAAAAACAGTGTTGCACGGGTGGTTCCTCTTATAAATCGCATACCGCTATGCCGATATAATTTAGTATAGCCAGGTTAAAATTTCGTTTCCCTGGGATGACGTTTACGTTAACAACCATGTTTCGGCTTTTTGGTTTAGAGGAAAGTTCCACTATGACGCGGCGCGGTTCTTTTTGAGAAACGGTTTTGAGGCCTCGCGAAGTAAAAGCCATGTTCCACCGAATACCAGGAAGGATTCAGTCCGATCGAAACGATCTCCAACCCTTCCGTTAGATAATCGGGAAGGGTACGATCGGCATGGCTTGCGTTCACTACGCAGCAGATATCTCATCGACCAACGCACACGTACCGAAAGCCAGCGTGCTCCATTTGGACCCGCTCGTAAACATTGCGCAGATCGATGAACAGATCGCCGGCCATGAGCTTTTTTACCCGCGCCAAATCGAGCCCGCGATAGGCGTTCCACTCGGTCAGAAGCACCGTCGCGTCGGCCCCCTCCAAAGCTTGGTAAATGCTGTCACAATATTCGACATCTGCTGGCAGAAGGTGCCGAGCTTCCTTCATGCCTTGGGGGTCATGCGCCTTGATCGTTGCGCCTTTTTCGATCAGTGCGGGCAGGATGGACAAGGACGGTGCATCGCGCATATCGTCCGTTTCGGGTTTGAAGGTAAGGCCCAGGACCGCGATCGTTTTGCCTGCTTCGGCTCCCCCCAAGGCACTGCGGATCTTTTTTATCATGCGCGCCTTTTGGGCCGCATTCACCTCGATCACCGCCTCTACGATGCGGCACGACACGCTGTGTTCCTGAGCAATGCGCACTACGGCCTGCGTGTCCTTGGGGAAACAGGAACCCCCATAACCCGGTCCGGCATGCAGGAACTTGCGCCCGATGCGCCCGTCCAGTCCCATGCCTTTCGCCACCGCGTGCACGTCGGCTCCCACCGCTTCGCACAACACAGAAATTTCGTTGATAAAGCTGATCTTGGTCGCGAGAAAAGCGTTTGCCGCGTACTTTATCAGCTCGGCGCTTTCCAGACCGGTGACCAGGATAGGCGTCTCGATGAGATTGAGCGGGCGGTAAAGCTCGCGCAGCCTGGCCTCCGCGCGCGCACTTTCTACGCCGATCACCACCCTATCCGGACGCATGAAGTCGCCGATGGCGGCCCCCTCGCGCAGAAATTCGGGATTGGAGGCGACATCGAAATCCGCCTCAGGATTCTGCTCGCGGATGAGGCGCTCCACGTTGCGCGCAGTGCCGACAGGAACGGTGGATTTATCCACCACCACGGTGTAGCCGTGAAGGTGGCGGGCGATCTCCCGCGCCGCGTCGTAGACATAGCTGAGATCGGCAAAACCGTCACCCCGCCGGGAGGGCGTGCCGACTGCGATGAATACCAGGTCCGCTTGCGAGACGGGGCTGAAATCGGTTGAAAAACTCAGACGATGATCGCCTACGTTTTTGTCCACCAATTGCTTTAGACCCGGCTCGTAGATCGGCATCTCGCCGCGTTCCAAACGCGCGATCTTCTCTTTGTCCATGTCTACGCAGACGACTTCCGCACCAAACTCGGCAAAGCAAGCGCCTGATACTAGGCCGACATACCCTGTGCCGATCATGACTACCTTCATTCTCTATTTCCCTCTTCTACTTAAACATGCAAACTGTCTAAAGCCGCCAAAGCGTGATCCCTTCAGGCACCCGCTTGCGCGGAAGGCGCCCCTTGACATCCATAACCACGCCGCGGCCACCCACCAACAAAGCGCCGATTCCTTCCCATCCTTTTTGTAGAAAAGCTTGATGCGCCACGGCAAATACCACCGCGTGGGCAGCCCGCAGCTCCGATTCCGGGGTGAGATCGATTCCGTACTCGTGCCGCGCCTCGACCGGATCGGCGAGCGGATCGGCTATCTGCACGTCGATCTGGTAGTCCTTGAGCTCTCGCACGATGTCGATCACGCGGGTGTTTCTGAGATCGGGCACATTCTCCTTGAAGGTGAGCCCCAGCATCGTTACGGTGCTGCCCTTGACCTTTGTACCGTCGAGGATCAACTGTTTCACCAGTTGTTGTGCTACGAAGTTGCCCATTTCATCGTTTATCTTGCGACCTGCCAAGATCACTTGGGGGATATAACCCAACATGGTAGCCTTGTGGGTAAGGTAGTACGGATCTACCCCGATGCAGTGGCCACCCACGAGCCCGGGCTCGAAACGAAGAAAATTCCACTTGGTGCAGGCGCAAGCGAGCACATCCCGGGTGTCTATACCCATGCGATTAAAGATCAATGACAGTTCGTTCATCAGCGCGATGTTGAGGTCGCGCTGCGTGTTTTCGATCACTTTTGCGGCCTCAGCAACCGCGATGCTGGGCGCTCGATGCACCCCGGCCGTGACCACCGATTCATATACGGCGGCTATGATCTCGAGGATACGCTCGTTCTGGCCGGAAACGACCTTAATGATGGTTTCGAAGCTGTGTTCCTTATCACCGGGATTGATCCGTTCCGGCGAATAACCCACGAAAAAATCACGGCCGCCGCGCAAACCAGAGTATTGTTCCAGCACCGGTACGCAGTCTCCTTCGGTCGCCCCCGGATAAACGGTCGATTCGTACACCACGATGTCCCCGGGCTTAAGTTGCTTGCCCACCGTTTCACAGGCCCGCAGCACCGGCGTAAGGTCGGGACGATTCGCTGCATCGACCGGGGTCGGTACTGCGATGATATGGAAATCGCCTCCCGCGAGATCACGTGGGTCACAGCTAAAGACGATGTCAGAGCGCCTGAGATCCTCGGTTGTGACCTCATTGGTCCGGTCCACGCCGGCGCGCAGCTCATCGATCCGCCCCGGATCGATATCGAATCCCACGACCCGCTGCCGCTTACCAAACGCGACCGCAACGGGCAGACCCACATAACCGAGACCGATTACTGAAACCTTGCGATTAGGGTTCATAGCCTTATCCCATAAAAATCCTTGTACCATTCGACAAATCGCGCGACGCCCTCCTCCACTGGGGTCGATGGACGGTAGCCCAGGTCCTTCGCAAGATCGTCCACGTCCGCATAGGTGTCAGGAACATCGCCGGGTTGCAGAGGAAGTAGTTTTTTCTCCGCTTTTTGCCCCAAACAGGTCTCTAAGACTTCGATGAAATGCATCAAGTGCACTGGATTATTATTACCGATGTTATAAAGCCGGTACGGTGCGTTGCTGCTTCCGGGGTCGGGCGCATCGCCTGTCCACGCCCGGTTTCCTATCGGAACGGTGTCGATACAACGGATCACGCCCTTCACGATATCCGCTATATAGGTGAAGTCGCGGCGGTGATTGCCGTAGTTGAATACCTCTATGGGCTTGCCCTCTAAGATGTTACGGGTGAAGAGAAACAAGCTCATATCCGGCCGCCCCCAAGGCCCATAGACGGTGAAGAATCGCAGCCCAATGCAGGGAAGTTGATAGAGATGGCTGTAGCTATGGGCCATAAGCTCGTTCGCTTTTTTCGTCGCGGCATACAGCGACACCGGATGGTCTACGTTATCGTGCACCGAGAACGGCATCTTGGTGTTGGCGCCGTAAACCGAGCTCGATGACGCAAAAACTAAGTTTTCGACGCCGTTGTGACGACATCCCTCGAGAATGTTCATGAATCCAAGCAGGTTGGAGTCCACATAGGCATAGGGATTTTTCAGCGAATAGCGTACGCCCGCTTGGGCGGCAAGATGCATGACCCGTTGCGGTCTCTCGCGGCTGAACAGCTCCGCCATCCCAGCGCGATCTACGATATCCAACACACAGGATCTAAAACAAGGATGGGGTGTCAGGCGCGCCAGCCTCGCCTGCTTTAGCGCAACGTCGTAGTAGGCATTGAGGTTGTCTACTCCCACCACTTCGTCACCGCGAGCGAGCAGGCGCTCGCACAGCGCGGCGCCGATAAAGCCAGCAGAGCCCGTTACCAGGATCTTCATTTGTACATTCTATTATCGGTCTGGATCGCAGCAGGACGGTGCGCTTATGTGGGTCCCTTTTTCCCTGATTTCTCGTTTTGTATTTTTAGAAGTTTAGCCGCGATTGGGGCAATGCAAAGTTTAGTTGGGTGGGCGGTTTTCGAGCAAGCATGGTGCTTTTGCGCTTCGGGGGTCGTTTGATCTCGAACGCATAGGCCTGAGTCAGAGCGCGCCACCCGCAACGCGAGCCGCTGTACGGCGGCGCAGAAACGATCAAAGGACCCGAAGGTCCTTTGATCGAAGAGGCAACACAACAACAGGATCAGCGATTATTAATGTACATCGTTACTTCGAAACCAAAGCGGATGTCATCGTATTTCGGGGTTTCCCATTTCATTCTTAGGTCCTCCAGGAGGTTGTTGTCTAAAATTGAAGGCGCTTAGTATAACCTGTTGCGCCTGTTATTAAAAGCCCTCGCTGCGACTTAGTTCCAGGCAATTCGCGTTCCACAATAGGGAAATACGTGAAATAAGTTTTATTGACAATAACATAAGAAAATCTTATCGGCGGCCTTTCTAGGGCTCCAATGGCTGCTATCAGCCAAGCGCTGGTTACTAACAAACGTCCGCTGATCACCTGCGATCCGCTCGCAGCACCAGCAGCTTTTCGATCTGCATGTCGCGCAGGGCATACGGGATCCCGCCGACACCTAGGCCGGACTGCTTTAGACCGGCAAATGGCATCCAATCGACGCGAAAAGCGGTGTGGTCGTTGACCATCACGGCGGAAGAGTCCAGGCGGGTGTAGACACGCAGCATCGTGTCGACATCACGGGTAAATACGGCGGCCTGAAACGCCAAGGGCAAGGCGTTGGCGCGCGCGATCGCCTGGTCTATGTTTTGATAGGCGTACACGCAGATCACCGGCCCGAACACTTCTTGGGTGCTGACCCGCGCCGTATCCGGAGGTTCGAACAGAATGGTGGGCGCATAGCAGGTCTCGGACAGCAGTTCGCCGCCACACAGGAGCCCTGCGCCAGCGCCGATGGCCTCGGTCACCCATTCATGAACCCGCTCCACTTCGCGCGGGCGGATCAACGGACCGATGTCTGTGTCCTCTCGGGTGGGATCACCGACCCTCAGCCGCTTGGCGGCGATCGCTAAATCCTCGGCCAGGCGCTTGGCAATGGATGCATGGGCATAGACCCGTTGCACGGAGACGCAGACTTGGCCCGCATGATACAGCCCACCTTTGATCAAGAGCGGGATCGCCCGCTCGAGATCCGCATCTTGCGCCACGATGACCGGCGCGGCCCCTCCGTGCTCCAATGCGCAGCGGGTGCCCGGCGCGAGCTTGGAACGTAACATCCAACCGACGCGGGCGCTGCCGATAAAGCTGAAGAAACCCACGCGCTCATCGGTGACTAAACGCGTGGCGACATCAAGATCTCGAACCACCAGCGCCTGGCACCAGGCTTCTGGCAGTCCTGCCTCGCGCAAGATCTGCACGAAGCGAAAACAAGAAAGCGGCGTGTCGTTGGCCGGCTTTACGATCACCGGGCAACCGGCCGCCACCGCCGGCCCTACTTGATGCACGATCAAGTTCAAGGGATGGTTAAAGGCGCTGACGGCGACCACGACCCCGATGGGCTCCTTGCGGGTGAAGGCCAAGCGGCCGGCAGAGGCCACGTTCACATCCATGGGAATGACCTCACCCGCATCGGTGCGCAGCGTCTCGACGCAGATCTTAAGGCCATCGATAGCCCGCGCCACCTCGACGCGGGAATCGATGAGCGGCTTGCCGCCTTCGCGGGCCGCCTCCAGGGCGAGCATCTCTTTGCGTTCGCTCATGATGGCGGCAGAGCGCTCCAGGACTTCGATGCGTTTCGCCGGTGACAACCAAGCATCGCGGTTGCGATAAAGCCCATACGCCGTGGCGAGCGCCTGCGCGACCGCGGCGTCGCTGGCCGCCTCCACGGTCGCTATGGGTGAGCGGTTGTAGGGCGCAACGACTTCTATGGCGCCGTCCCCGGCTGGGCAGCCCGGTATCAACAGCGGGAAATGCGGCGTCATCGCTTTCTGCATCGGTGCTGTCAAATCGGACAGACCAGCTCACCCAGCTTTTCGGTAAGCTTCATGTTTTCGCTGTAGTCGACCGGGCAGTCGATGATCACCGTGGTGTCGTCGGCGATCGCTTGCCTTAATATCGGCAACAGATCGGCAGCGCGTTCGATCCGGTAACCCTTCGCACCAAAGCTCTCAGCGTATTTCACGAAATCGGGATTGTTGAAGCTGATATGCGAGGGCCTGCCGAAGTGCTTGAGCTGATGCCAACGGATCAGCCCGTACTCGGAATCGGTCCAGATCAAAACGACGATGGGGGTGCCGATGCGCAGGGCGGTCTCGATCTCTTGCGAATTCATCATGAACCCGGCGTCGCCGGTTACGGTAACCACCGTGCGCTCCGGATGCACCAGCTTGGCCGCGACAGCGCCTGGCACTCCGATCCCCATGGATGCGAAACCGTTCGAGATGATGCAGGTATTCGGCCGCTCTGCCTGATACATGCGGGCCATCCATATTTTGTGCGCCCCCACGTCCGAGATCACGATGTCGTTAGGCTTCAGGGCTTGGCGCAGGTCCCATAGGATCTTCTGCGGTTTCACAGGGAAGCCCTGGTCCTCGGCGTGCGCCTCCATTTCTTGGAGGATGGTCTGGCGCAGGTTGGCGGCCAGATATTCTTCGCGTGGCTTGGCGATCTCTGCGATCGCGCTGAGCGCCGCGCGTATATCGCCCACGACGCCGCATTCGACGATGTAGTGCTCATCCACCTCGGCGGGCGAAGCATCGATATGGATTATCTTCCGCGCGCCATCTTTGTGCCAAAGATGGGGGTGGTATTCCACCAAGTCGTAGCCGATGCAGAGGATCACATCGGCCCGGTCGAAACCGCAGGAGACGTAATCGGCCACCTGCAGCCCCACCGCGCCCAGAGACAAGGGGTGCGAGAACGGTATCGCCCCTTTGGCCATAAACGTCGTTGCGACCGAGATGTTGAGGCGCTCTGCAAACAACGCGAGTTGCTCCGCCGCGCGCGCCCGGATCACGCCGTTGCCGGCCATGATCAACGCAAACCGAGCACCGTTGATGATATCCGCTGCTTGGCGGATCTTCTTTTCCGGCGGGGTGGGGATCTCTGCACGCTGCACTTTCAAGGGCGTCTTATCGGGCGCCTCACCACCCGCGATGTTCTCGGGAAAGTCGATGAAGGCAACGCCCGGTTTTTCCGCCTCGGCCACCTTAAAGGCCTTGCGCACGACTTCCGGGATGATCTCGGGCTCCCGGATCTGGGCGGCGTATTTGGAGATCGGGTCAAACAGATTGACCAGATCCAGGATCTGATGGCTCTCCTTGTGCAGGCGGGTGGTCGCGCCCTGCCCTGCGATCGCGACCACCGGCGCCCGGTCCATGTTGGCATCCGCCACCCCGGTCACCAGATTGGTCGCGCCCGGCCCCAAGGTCGCAAGGCAAACCCCGGCCCTCCCCGTCAACCGCCCGTGAACGTCTGCCATAAACGCTGCGCCTTGCTCGTGGCGGGTGGTAATAAACTCTATCTTGCTGTCCAGCAACACATCCATCACGTCCATGTTCTCTTCGCCCGGGATCCCGAAGATCTGCTCTAGCCCTTCGTTCTCTAGGCAGCGCACAAACAGCTCTGAACCCTTGGCCATGGTCGTTTCCTCTCGGTGACGGTCTTAAACCTCATCCTCGCTCAGGCTTGCCCAGGGACCAGGTGGGTGACAGGCCCGCGTTAGCGGCGCCGTGTCGTCCCATCGGTACCGGATAGCGCACCCGTTGGTTCGTGGGCACTTCGATTAATTCGAAGTGCCCAGCAGCATAGGGATATGCGGCCCATTTTTCAAACAGGTGGCTGTTTGAAAAATGGAGCAAAGCAAAACTCGCATTTTTTGCTTTGCGATGCGAAAAATTCCACGGATGGAATTTTTCGAAGTGGCCATACTTGGCCGTGCCCATCTGGAACACGATGTCGCAACCGCCCTCGAGGTGGTAAGGCGACAAGCCACCTTCGCCGGTGTTCATGGA
>JBOIEE010000172.1:0-7530 GCA_050740975.1 Gammaproteobacteria bacterium
CCTCATGACCCACAACCACAGCCGCCTTAGCACCCGCGAACGCTTGCTCGAGGTTCAGCGCAAATACCCGGATAGACTTACCATCGAGCTCGACGCGCTCGCCACCCGGGTGCTGTTCGACCGCAACAATCGGGCGACCGGCGTCGAATACCTCAAAGGCGAGCGGCTGTATCAGGCGCACAAAAACCCCAGCCAAGAACCGGGCGAAAAACGCGAGGTTCACGCTTCGCGTGAAGTCATCCTCTGCGGTGGGGCCTTCAACACACCCCAGTTACTCATGCTCTCCGGGATCGGGCCGGCGGAAGAACTGCGAAAACACGGGATCCCGGTGCGAGTGGATCGGCCGGGTGTGGGCGCGAATCTGCAGGACCGCTACGAAGTCGGGGTGGTAAACCGGATGAGCTTCGACCATTGGGAAGTGCTGGAGGGCGCTAAGTTCGCGCAGGGCGATCCTCAATACCGAGAGTGGGAGAACCAGCGCTCGGGCGTCTACGCTACCAACGGCGCCGTGCTCGCCGTGATCAAACGCTCGCTCCCAGCGCGGCCTCTGCCCGATCTGTTCTGCTTTGCGCTGCTGGCCAAGTTCGCGGGCTATTTTCCGGGCTACTCTGTTGATATTACCAAACTGAACTACCTGACTTGGGCGGTGCTTAAGGCGCATACCAACAACACCGCCGGCGAGGTGCGGCTGAAATCTGCGGATCCACGCGAGCGGCCCCATATCAATTTCCGCTATTTCGACGAAGGCAGTGACACCAAGGGCGAGGACCTCGAATCGGTTGTGGAAGGCATCAAGTTCGTGCGCAAGCTGACCGCGCCTCTTAAGGCGAGGGGGCTCATTGAAGAGGAAGAGCTGCCGGGCGAGAAGGCTCAGTCGGATGATGAGCTGCGCGATTACGTGAAATACCAGTCCTGGGGACACCACGCCTCGTGCACCTGCCCAATTGGTCGGGATGGCGATCCCATGGCCGTCCTCGATGGGAACTTCAAGGTGCAGGGCGTGCAGAACCTGCGGGTGGTGGATGCCTCAATCTTCCCCCGCATCCCCGGATTTTTCATCGTCAGCTCGATTTACATCGCAGCAGAAAAGGCGGCCGATGTGATCTTGGGGCCGCCATAGTTCCGGCTCTCCCTTTTAGGCTTTGAAAGGAAGTTACCCATGAACAAGGCAATCATCCTCTCTCTTGGCCTTGCGTTGCTCGTCTTTTCTGCGGGCGCGCGCAGTTCGGATCACGCCGATCCGATTACCCTACCCGTGCTGGAGTCCGGGCTCACCGATCTCCACGCCTTCCCGGAAGGAGATCAGATGATCGTTGTCCTGGCGGCCCGGCGCGCCCTCACGGTCCCTTCGCCATACCAGCTCGAACCCTACGAGTACGCGATCCATATGGATCTTCACAGCCAGATGAGCTACGAAAACGCCGAGGATCGCGCTCGCTACGGTGGAACGATCGCTCAGCCCGAGGGGATCAGTCCTGACGTCACGATAAAGATCCGCCTCAACAATGACGCCACCTTGAAGGAGAAATCGTTTGAAGGCTTAAGCAACCCCGACAAGGTGCGCCTGTGGGCCGGCGTCAAAGACGACCCCTTTATCTTCCCCCGCTTCTTCGAAAGAAACGCCATCGCGATGGTGCTCAGCATCCCGTTTTCGGCGTTCCCAGCGGGCCAGCGGGACTGGCTGCTATGGGGGACCACGACGCGGCTGGAAGATGGGGTGCAGATCGATCACGTCGGGCGCTCGAACCGCACCCAGCTCGCCCGTTTCGACTTCTTGAACACGCTCCCACCGAGTCAACACGTAGCCGCGATTAAGGAGAAGAACAAGTCCAGAGAGCAGATCCTGAAATGGCTCACGGACTGTATTCCGCCCGTTGGGAATCTTTACCAAACGGTGTTCACACTTCGGCATTACGACTACGTCCCGGATGTAATGATGTTCACCAAGCGCTATCCGGTGGGATTTCCGAATGGGAGGCGCTTGACCGACGACGTAGCGGTGTTGACCTGCCAGCAGGGCGATTGCCCGTTGATCGAGGCGTCGTATGGAGATATCAAGCAGTGGCCACGGGCGACCAGCAACGACAAGCCATTCGGGAAGGAGTTTCCCTATCTCGCCGATCCGTGGCCGGCAAAACCGTCGCCGCCCGCGGCGAGCGGCCCCGGTATGATGTGCATGATCATCGTGATGGCCGTGCTTTTACTCTTAGTAGGGATCATCGTGTGGCTGTTCATCCGTTGCCGTCGCAAGCGGGCATGATCCGGGTGCCGACACCGCACCGGGTTCTCAAAGTCCTTAGATCCCAACGAAACCAGAAACGATCACAATAGTGTTAACACAGGAGGAGCGGTCATGAGACACATAAACGTCGCCCACAAAAACTTGCTTATCG
Organism: Gammaproteobacteria bacterium; assembly: GCA_050740975.1. Classification (GTDB taxonomy): domain Bacteria; phylum Pseudomonadota; class Gammaproteobacteria; order JBOHHR01; family JBOHHR01; genus JBOHHR01. Next base: position 2,394 of record JBOIEE010000172.1, read on the forward strand.
GCTCAGCGCTGTTCAGTTGCCTATTCCTGCATGGGGTTGGCTACGCGGCCGACCATAATGATCCCAACGCGATCAATTCCATATTCGCCGATATTCCGGTGAGCGCGGCTGATCTCTACGATATGTTCGGCTTCCCGAGCGAGGATAAAACGGGCGGGGAGAAGGTGGTGGTGGCGCTCACCTTTGCGTCTATTCCCAAAACCGGCGTTTTCGACACCGACATGCTGTACACGATCAATTTCGACCCGGATCCGAGAACGGGCTCCGCGCTTGGAGAGGACAGCACTCTAGATGCCATGCTTGGGGCGATCGCGAAAAAGTACCTGGAGCTGAAACCCTCGGAAGTGAAGGTCACGTTCAACAAAAAAAACCAGGCCAAAGTCGATTTTAGCAATTTTCCAGGCGGCGACTTTTCCAAAGTGGTGGAAACCAATCGGGTGCTGACCATCGAATCGCCGGATGGGTATTCCATCAAGACATTCATCGGCGGCAGAGACGACGCGTTTTTTAACGATCTGCCGGGCTTTTTTCGCTCGATAAATTACGCGCCGCAATATTATCTCGTTCCGCATGCGATGAAGGATAAGAGGGAATTAGCCATACCGAAAACGCTCCTCGAGCTTGAGGGCAATACCCTCTTTAATTTTGACCAAAGCACGCCGGATTGGGGCGTCACCCTTAAGAAAAATCTGCCCACTGGGCCGCTCACCTGGAAGGGCGATAAGTTCCTGAAGAATGAGAAAGGCGATTTCCGCTTCGTCTATAGCGGTCAAGACGCCCAAGCCGGTAGGAACGTGAACGCCATTATTTTCGAGCTGCCCTTGAAGTTCCTTACCCAATCGCCCGAGAAAGAGCGGATCGTCAGAGTCTGGGGTGAAAGTTGGGTCTTGAAAGCCTCGAGCAAAATCGACCTCATACCCGATAAAGGATCCTACGCCTCCGTCGGCAAGACGTCCGAGTTCATCGACGACATCGCCGCTTATAAGCGCGTTGATGTCGATGGGGTGCCCTTCTTGGATGCGGCCCTAAACGAGCGAGAAGATGAAAGGCAGATCGCCGATAACATAAAGCTCGCGCGCCATTACGTCATACGATTCGCGCACTTGGGTTGGGCTTTTGGGCCCTCCATCGACGCCTTGGGGCTCAAAACCTGTTTTGACCACGACGATTCCCCCATCTCCGTGCATAAAACCTACAAGCTGGCGATAAACGCCTTCCCGCGTGTTAAGAGATGCTTTTTCCAGCGGGTCAATATGCCGGACGATTTATGGAATAAGCGCGGTTTGGCTATAGAACCCCCCAAGACATTTGAAATATTCATACCGAACGTCGCTTCTATCGATATGGACACGACGGGTAGCTGGCCACTCGGGCGCAGACTCGAAGATCAAGTGGCCACGCGCTTCCTCTCGTTATTCTTAGATATGGAAAAAGGATGTGGCGGGAAAAAATGCCATGTTGAAACCCTAGGCGATCAAGCCTTGTGGGACAAAGCGCCGATAGAACCCAAGACACCGCCCAATCCGCTGAAAAACGACAAGCCATTCCTTACCGAGTTTCCGTATCTAGCGGACCCGTGGCCATAGCAATTCAAGTTAAAAGCACTCTGTCGGAGGCTGAGGTGAGTATGGGACCGGAATATTTTGGAACTGAAGAGTTTACCGATGAAGATCGTGCGTGATCCACTTCAATCATCCCACGTGGCGCGATGACAAAAACGATCCGTTTACCGCGACCCGGGTGGATGGCCGTAAACAACGCCGGTAACAAGGCCCAGAATCCCTGACTTAATCGCCCCAAACAACCACAAACCAGGAAGCCATGAATAGCTACTCCAACATTTCAGGATCTGACATCAAGTTAGGGCTCGCGCTGTCTGGCGGCGGCTTTCGGGCGTCTTTTTTCCACGTCGGTGTGTTGGCGAAGCTCGCGATGCTCGGCCTGCTGCGCCCTATAGAGGTGATCTCTACCGTTTCGGGGGGATCGGTCATCGGGGCGCTCTATTACCTGCACGTGAAAAAGCTGCTCGAGTCGAAAGCCGATGATGCGATCAACGATGGAGACTATAAAGAGCTGGTCGAAAATGTCGAGCGCGACTTCTTTGAGGCCGCAAAAAGCAACTTCCGGGTGCGCACGTTTATCGATCTGAATAAAAACCTGCAGACCCGGAACGCGGATTATTCCCATACCGACCGTATCGCCGAATTATTCGATGAGGATCTCTACCGACCGGTGCTCCAGAGCTCAAGCGCGATATTGATGCGGGAGTTGAAAATTCAGCCGCTCTCAGCCAAGCCGGATTTCTTTCCCAGAACCGACAACGCCGGGCGCCAGGCCAAGGTACCCATTCTGGTCATCAACGCCACTACCCTGAATACCGGGCGCAACTGGCAGTTCACCGCCGCTTGGATGGGTGAACCGCCCCATGAGGATTCGGTATCGCTGGATATCGATACGAAAACAAAACGTCTGCGCCGGCCGAATTCTTATTTTGATTTGCCGCACCAGAAGGACCTTCTGCTTGGCCATGCGGTAGCCTCCTCCGTCGCCGTCCCCGGAATATTCCACCCACTCGCGATCAGCGATACCTATCCCGCGATCCGAGTGCAATTGGTCGATGGCGGGGTCCACGACAATCAAGGAGTGCAAGCTCTGATCGATGAAGTCTGCACCCATTTCATCATCAGCGATGCCTCGGGACAGCTTCAAGAAGAGGATGACCCCGACACCGAGCTTACCGCCGTGCCTGAACGGACCGATGACATCTTCCAAGAACGCCTGCGGCAAGAGCAATTGTTCCGCACGCTTGAGACCAAAGCCGAATCACGAGTTGCATTAACGCACCTGCGCAAGGGCTTGCCGACGACTGCGGTCGCCTGGCTCGATGCCAGCGGAAAACCGGCTGAGCCGGACAAGGTACTGCGATCGGTTTCGCCGCCCAACAGTTCGCAAGACTTCACGGTAACCGAGCCAGTACAGGACTTATTGTCCAAAATCCGCACCGATTTGGATTCCTTCACTGAGGTGGAGGCGCACTCCCTGATGCTCGATGCCTACCGCATGACCGCGGCTGTGATCCCTACCGTTCCGCAAATCGCGAGCTTGGGGACGACTCCCATACCGGAAGATCAAGCGCGATGGCAGTTTGTCGATGTCGCTCCGTATATGCAGCAACCCACGGACTATTATCTCCAGCAGTTAGAGGCCGCGAGCGAGAAGTTCTTGAAGGTGTTCCGCTTGATTCGGCCGAAATGGCTGGGTGAAGCACTGAGGATTGCGTTGTTACTGGTGCCGGTCGTGTTGCTCTTGTACCTTGCTTGGCTGCTACGGAACTGCGAGCTGTCGCTCGGCACTTTGTTGTTTATCGCAATCATCGGCGCCGTGGTTTATTTTTCGCGGAGCTTGATAGAACGGTTCTACTGGTTAGCCCGCCTGCGCTCCTACCGCCAAATTCTGGTGCGGCTTCTCGGCCGAGCGCTGTTCTCGGTTCTCATATCCCCGCTGCTGTGGCTGCACCTGCGTTTCATCAATCCGCTGTTTTTGAAGTTGGGTGCGATCGAGAGGCTTAAGCGGGTATGAACGCAGGCGCGCGTAGCCATCACGACGAACCCGCGCTCGTCGATGGCCTCGGGCGCGAGAATTTTATCCAGTCGGTCTGTCGGATCATCAGCGATTGCCAGGCATCCAAAGGCATCGCCATCAGCGGCTATTGGCAGCGGCAAGACCAGCGCCTTGCAGCAGGAGCAAACGCAAAAACCACGATAAATTGAGGAAGCAATTTATCGAAGTGCCCATAAATATGAATGGCTCCTCAGGGTCGGGTAAGCGACTATCGGAAGCCTGTCGCACTTATACTTTGGGTCTATGGGTGCGGGGCCGATTTAGCATCCCGGCCCAGGGAAATGACCACCATGCTAGGGTCGCTTCCCGGCCGAGGCTGTGTGATAAGTCTCCACGTTGCTCAAAGGAGTTGAGTTCGTCATCATTAAGGATGTTATGTCCTCTAGACCTCGCTATTTCCTCGCGCCGTAAAACGTGCGTCGGGAGGCCTGAGTATTCGTCCAAACACGAATTCTGGAGGCAAAACGGCAGGCCCTAAGCCTGCATCGCCTCGATCAGCGGTTTCACACCCAAGATCGCAATCACCCGTTTAAAGTTGTACGCCAGTACGTGCAGACTCATCTCGGTACCCACCCGTTCGAGCGTTTTCATCTGGAAATGGGTCGAGCCCATCCAAGCTTTCAGCGTGCCAAAAGGATGCTCAACCGTCGCGCGCCGAGCACGCATCCGTTCCGGTTCTTTGTCCAGGCGCGCCCGAACCGCATCCAACACCTCTTCGTGCTCCCAGCGACTCAGGTACTCGCCCGTCGTACACAGCGATTTGATCGGGCAGTGCGGGCAGGCTGAACTCCAGTAGCGACGGATCGTCTTGCCATTCTCGACCCGCGTAAATCGGTAGATCACCCGCTCTCCGGCTGGACACTCATACTCATCATCTTCGGGTTGATAGATGAAGTCGCGCTTGCCATAGAGACCTCTGGCTTGGTTGTTCGATGTCTGCGGTCGGGGCACATACGTCGCGATTGCGTGGTCTTCACACGCTCGTAGTTCTTCGCCCTCGTAGTAACCCCGATCCGCGACCGCCTCGAGCTTTTTCGATCCAATCGCCTCCTTCGCTTGCTTCGCCATATTCGATAATTGATGGCGGTCGCTCCCTCTGTTCGTCACCTCGTGTGCGACAATGAGATGGTTTTTTGAATCGACCGCGGTTTGTACGTTATAGCCGACGATCCCACCGCCCCGGTGATTCATTGAACGGGCATCAGGATCCGTCATGGAAAGCTGTTGGTCCTCCACCTTCAGCATCTCCACTTCGAGCTTTCTTACGCGGGTCATCTCCTCTTTCAGTGCTGCGATCTTGTCCTCCAACCTTTGCGTCTTGTCTTGCGCAACATCTGACTCTTGCCGGTCCGCACTTGCAATCTGGCCCAGATAGCACTCGATGCTCTCGTCGATCTGTTCCAATCGGCGCTTCAGCTTGGCCTTGGTGAAGTTCTTGTCGCGGTTATTCACCGCCTTGAATTTGCTGCCATCAATGGCGACGAACGCCTCTTTGAACAAGTCAAGCTTGCGGCAC
>JBOIEE010000173.1:0-6152 GCA_050740975.1 Gammaproteobacteria bacterium
AGCAGCCTCCGTCTCAGTGCGTTCTCCACCGCCGGGCAAACGAAATCGCTCACACTGCCCCCGAGAGAGGCTACCTCGCGTACCAAGCTTGAGGAGATAAAGGCGAACTGTTCGGCCGGGGTGAGAAACAAAGTGTCGGCCTCCGGGATCAGCTTGTGGTTCATGCTGGCCATTTGGAATTCGTATTCGAAATCGGAGACTGCGCGCAAGCCTCGTAGGATGACTGTGGCATTGTGCTCGCGCGCGCAGTCCGCCATCAGGCCATCAAAGCGGCAAACCTCCACATTGCCCACGGCGGAAAGGGCGCTCTTGGCCAGATCGAGGCGTTCTTCGGGAGAAAACACGGTACTCTTGGAAGTGCTGCCGGCCACCGCTACCACCACCCGCTGAAAGATCCGCGCGGCGCGCACGACGATATCGGTGTGGCCGTTGGTAATGGGGTCGAACGTGCCAGGATAGATTGTTGTTATGCTCATTGCGGCGCTTGTTTGGTTTTGGTTATTTGTGTTTGCAATAGGTAGTAACTCACGCCCCCCGCGCATCCCTGGCGCCAGATCCGCCAATTGCTCAGCCAGCCCGAGCGCAACGCATTTTTGCGGGTTTCCACATACACCAGCGCGTTGTCGGCGAGCCACTGCTTCGAAACGAGGCGCGCGCAGCAAGCCGGTAGCAAGTCTTCATGAAACGGGGGATCGAGAAACACGATGTCATAAGGATTGGCCGCTCCTCCCAGCCATTCTAAGGCATCGGCGTGGACTATGTGGATGCTCTCGGCGCCGAGTTTTTCCACCGTCCGGCGCAATGCTCGCACCAACACCACGCTTTTTTCTATCATGACCACGCGCGCCGCTCCGCGCGATGCGGCTTCAAACCCCAAGGCGCCACTGCCCGCGAACAAGTCCACACAAGCCGCACCTTCGATGAATGGCATCAACCAGTTAAACAAGGTCTCCCGCACCCGATCGCTTGTTGGGCGCAAGCCCGCTGCCTCGGGCACGAGCAACCGCCGCCCCCGCCAGAGCCCCCCGATGATCCGCACCGTACCGGCCGCCGCACGCTTCACGCTATTGGGGCGTTTTTTTTTCGCTCAATGCTGGCCCGGCCTCGGTCTGGGGCGCGTTTCCCCCGACGGTCACAGTGACCAAGCGGCTGGGGGCCATGCGTCGATGCAAGGCCTCCACGATACTGTCACGCGTTACGCCCTTGATCTTGTCGACGAACGTTTGCAAGAAATCGACAGGCAAGCCATAGAACCCGATCATAGCGAGGTATTCCACGATCTTTGCATTGCTATCGATGAGCAAGGGAAATCCTCCGGTCAGATTCATGACCGCGGCGCTGAGCTCTTTTTCCGTTGGCCCGTGCTCCACGAACGCGCGCAAAGTAGCTTCGGTTACCTCCAGGGCCTCTTTAGCTTGGGCATTTTTCGTCTCTAGGCCCACGATAAAAGGTCCGTTTACCCGCATAGGGGAGAAATAGCTGGACACGCTGTAGGAAAGCCCCCTTTTTTCCCGCACTTCGTCAGCCAACCGAGACACCAGTCCAGAGCCGCCCAAGACATGGTTGCCTACATAGAGCGGGAAGTAGTCCGGGTCATCCCGCCGGATCCCGATCTGGCCTATGCGAATATGGGTCTGGGTTGACGGATGAGGAAGATGGCGCTTGAGCGGAGCGCTCGGCGGTCTGACGTCCGGTAAGGGCTCGGCGGCCTCGCCTTCTCGGAGCCGACCGACAACCGTGTTGGCCACTGCTTGCGCTTCGGGCTTGCTGAGATCGCCGACGATGGCCAGCACCGTATTGCGCGCCACATAAAGGCGCTGATAGAACTGGTGCAGGTCCTTAACGTTAAGCGCATTGAGTGTCTCTAGTGCTCCATTTGGATCGCTTGCATAGGGATGATCGCCGTAGGCGGCCTGATAAAAAGCCTCATCGGCGAGATCGCCAGGAGACTGCCGTTTCTGTGCCAAGGCGACCAGCAACCGCTTGCGCTGACGCTCGAACGCCAGTTCAGGAAAATCGGGCTGGGTCAAAACCAAAGCCAGCGTTTCTAGGGCCGGCTGAAGATTCGCTGTTTCCGCGATGCTGCGCAGGCTCACCCAAGCCATATCACGCAAGGCGCTGTACTCAAAGTCAGCTCCCTGATCCTCAAAGCGTTCGCTGATCACCTCCGCCGACAATCCCCCTGCGCCCTCGGCGAGCACGGCATTGGTCAATACGGCCAGGCCCTTGTTTACGCCGTCGCGTGCCCCTCCGGCATCGAACACCACCCGGATATCGACCATCGGTAATTCGCCGGCGTGGCTAAAAAACACCCGCGCACCGTTGCTCGTTTGCCAGTGTTCTATGGGTGGCGCTGCATAGGCCGCAGCCGCTAGCCCGAACAGGCAAAAGGCTATAGTCCGGGCGATCATTGCGATTGCTCTTGGGCTTGGGTCAAGGGCTCCAGCACAGCGACGGTCAAGCGCTCGGGTATTAGGTACTTTTTCGCCACTTGCTGAACCTGCTCGGCCGTCACGGTCTTAAGCTTGTCCACATAGCTGTCTTTGAGCGACCAAGGCAAACCGATTGTCTCCAACATCCCGATTTGCATGGCTTGGTAAAAGGTGGAATCTCGCTCATAGATCTTTGAGGCGACAACCTGGGTTTTGACCCGAGCGAGCTCTTCCGCTGTTATCGGCTCGCTCCTCAATCGCTCCACCTCCGCTCGTAATGCCGCCTCAAGACCCTTCATACCGTGCCCCTGTGCCGGGATCCCCCCGAGCATAAAGAGGGTATTCAAGCGTGATAGCAGATCGTAACTGGCGCTGGCGCTCGCCGCGACTTGTTTCCCCCGCACTAGATTTCTGTTCAAACGCGCGCTGTTGCCGCCATCGAGGATCGCGGCCAATACTTCTAAGGCGTACGCCTCTGCCTCTGTGGTCTCCGCCGGTGTATCCAGGGCTTGTTTCAAGGACGGCGTTTTGTACCCCAGGATCAGGTACGGAAGCTCTGCGACGTCCCTGACGACGATCCGCTTCTCCCCTAGCTGCGGGACCTCGGGCCTGGGCTTGACCGGCGCCACCTCACCTTTAGGCAGCGCCCCAAACGTTCGCTTCGCGAGATCGAAAACCGCCTGCGGTTCCACGTCGCCCACAACCACCACGGTCGCATTATTCGGCGCGTACCATTCTTTGTACCAGGCGCGCAGATCATTTAAAGTGTAGTTTTCAATGTCCGCCATCCAACCAATGATGGGGTGGCGATAGGGGCTGGTCTGGTAAGCGACGGACATGGCCTTCTCATAAGTCATGGCCTGGGGATCGTCCTCGGTGCGCAAACGGCGCTCTTCCATGACGACTTTGCGTTCTTTCGCGAATTCCTGTTGTGATAGCTTCAGGTTGCGCATGCGGTCGGCTTCCAGCTCGAAGCTAATGGGCAGCCGGGAACGTTCCAGTTTCTCGAAGTACGCGGTGTAGTCCTGACCGGTAAAGGCGTTTTCGGAACCCCCGTTACGGGAAATGATCTGCGAGAACTCGTTTGGACCTGTTTTATCGGTGCCCTTAAACATCATGTGCTCCAACATGTGCGAGATCCCCGTGATGCCGTCATGCTCGTAGCTCGAGCCCACCTTATACCAGACTTGGGTCACCACAACCGGTGCGCGGTGGTCCTCCTGCACGATCAGCTTAAGGCCGTTTTCCAAGCGGAACTCTCGCCCCGTCGGTGGTGCGGCCATAAGCGCACCACACCCCAAACCCCAAAGACAAAGCGCGTAGGACAGCCGTTTCAACATTGAACCCCCTTTCCTGTGTCAAGCCAGCACGCTTCGTTATCCTGCTTACCGTGCTCATTGGTGAATGTTAGGATAGCGCAATCCTAGGAATGAGTGGTGGATTCGGAAAGACTAGCAATGATCTTCAAAGGAAAACGCGAGCAAGCAGCCCCGCCAGGCACGGGTCTGCTCGGTGCTCTGCGTGCCGGTCTGCGGCGAACCCGCGAGAACTTGCTGGGCGGCTTAGCGCGGCTGATAGCCGGAAAGGACAAGCTCGATCCGCAAACCCTAGAAGAAATCGAAGATCTCCTCCTCGGCGCCGATCTGGGAATAGAGGCGACTGCGAAGCTGGTGGCGGATCTGAAACAACGCCTTCAACGTCATGGCGGGGCTTGCGACGCCAAGACCCTGTTGCGGGAGGAATTAGTGGCGCTGCTGCGGCCGGTTGAGCAGCCCTTGGAGGTCGTCGCCACGGGGGAACGCCCGTTCGTTATACTCGTCGTCGGGGTGAATGGGTCCGGCAAAACCACCACCATTGGGAAAATCGCCCACTTTTTAAAGCGTTGCAAGCTTTCAGTTGCCCTAGCCGCCGGGGACACCTTCCGCGCCGCGGCCGTGGAACAGCTTAAGGCATGGGGCGAGCGCAACGAAATAGCCGTAACCGCTCAAGACGCCGGCGCCGATTCCGCGTCGGTTATCTATGACGCGCTGTTTTCGGCCACCGCGCGCGGGATCCAGGTTCTCATTGCCGACACCGCTGGCCGATTGCATACCAAGTCTAATCTCATGGAAGAGTTGAAAAAGGTCAAACGGGTACTGCAAAAATTGGATCCTCTAGCGCCCCAGGAAGTGATGCTGGTGATCGACGCTACCAGCGGCCAAAACGTGCTCAACCAAGTGGCGCAATTTCACCAAGCGGTGGGGCTTACGGGTATTGCCATTACCAAGCTCGACGGCACGGCGAAAGGCGGGATCCTTTTCGCACTGGCCTACCGATGGCCGATCCCGATCCGCTACGTCGGTGTCGGTGAACGATTAGAGGACTTGGCTCCCTTCGAGGCGGAGGCGTTTGTCGAGGCCTTAATCGGATCAGACTAGAAGAGCGGGAACTTGATCCGGTCTTAGCGCTCCTAAACCAGGAGTGCTAAAATAGTCGAAACTTATTATTTACAATGAATCAGTTAGTTATGAACACAATGCCCGAGCTTCCCATGTCTTTGCCCGTCGGTTCGCTGGAAGCGTACATTCAGTCTGTAAACGGAATTCCTGCTCTGAGTCCAGCAGAAGAGCGCGAGCTGGCCGAACGCTACCAGCAGCATAATGATCTGGATGCGGCGCGCCGCCTTGTGCTCGCGCACCTGCGCTTTGTGGTGCGGATCGCCAGAGGATACGCAGGCTACGGATTGCCTCAAGCAGACCTGATCCAGGAAGGCAGCATCGGGTTAATGAAAGCGGTGAAGCGCTTTGATCCCGGTGTGGGCGTGCGCCTGGTCACGTTTGCGGTTCACTGGATCCGCGCCGAGATCCACGAATATATCTTGCGCAACTGGCGGATCGTCAAGGTTGCCACCACCAAGGCGCAACGCAAGTTATTTTTTAACTTGAGGAAAACGACAAAGCGTCTGGGGTGGCTGAGTAAGGGCGAAGCGGAGGATGTGGCTAAAGAGCTTGGGGTCAACCAAAAGAGCGTGCTGGAGATGGAACAGCGGCTCAACGCCCACGATACCTCGTTCGATTGGACTCCGGGCGAAGACGGCGAAGAAAGCCTGAAGCCGGCGCCGGTGCATACGCACCCGGATCCAAGCTATGGGCCTGAGGAGCTGGTGGAGACCGAGCAAACGGAACAGCGCTCTCGGCATGAGCTTAAGGATGCCCTTAACGCTCTGGATGAGCGCAGCCGCGCGATCGTAACTCGACGCTGGTTGCAACAGGAGAAGGTTACCTTGCACGACCTCGCTGCCCAGTTCGGGGTTTCCGCCGAGCGGATCCGACAGTTAGAAAAGCGGGCCCTGGAACAACTTCGCGCGCATTTAGAGGCGGTAGCTTTGCTGCCGTCTCCCGCTCGTTGACGGCGTTAAAAAGGAAGAACTATTAGGTGCGACGTGCAAAAGCTAACCACGAGCACCTCCGCAAGGCAAGCCCTAATGGTTCTATTTCAGAAATCTCTTCGGTGTAGAGTGTCAATTCGATCAGCGGCTCGAGTAGTTGCTCGACCGCTAGTCCCGGAAAGTTGCCAAGCACCAACTCCTTGGCGAGTAAGCGGCTGATATACGCAGTTTGAGCGCCCGGGTGCGCGAGGCATAGACGAAGTCGCGATGGCCGTTATATCTAGGGCACTTCGATAAATTGCTTTCCTGCATCTATCGAATCGCAAAGCAAAAAGCGGGTTTTTGCTTTGCTC
>JBOIEE010000174.1:0-7837 GCA_050740975.1 Gammaproteobacteria bacterium
GGAGCAGGAGCCGGAGCTGCAAGGACGCGTGCAGTTCCTCGGAAACGAGTTGCAGATCTTCGCCAATGACCGGCTAATGGCCTCCAACACTGAAGAAACACTATCGGCGTTGGCACCCGCGATAGACCAATTGCTTTCAGCACTATACTTAGATGCCGAGCACAGCCTTTCCCCTGAAACCGATCTAAAAGAACGATTCGCCGTAAGCGCGAAGTCCCCTACTCCAGTCAGCGTGAAAACCCTGCTGCGACGTTTCTAGATCCCGCCATTTGAAGAAGCCAAAAACAAAGAGAGCGGATTTAATAATCCGCTCTCTTTTGGCGTAGCGTTTACCCTAGGCTACTTGTCTCCTTGGGACCATTTGAGAATCCAAAAACCACCTACGCCGAGTATTGCCAGCGCGAGTATGATCGTCATCACATTGTCCATAGCCATACCTCCGATTGTTTTAGTTGAAGTAAGGATAACCCGCAACGATGGAATCAGGCTCCCATCCCGCGGCTCAATTATAAGACAAGTTTCAGGGATCGCGTCAATAAGGAGGATTCAATCTGGATCCACCCTTGCCGCATCAGACCAACACTCAATCAGCAATGGCCGACAGTCCAATTAATCGTGCAAGCGCAGGGCTATTGGACCGACTGCGATGGGCTTTAGTGTTGCTCGCGCTTGGTGCGGGATTGCTGTCGGTGATGCGCATCCCTCACCGGGCATTATGGGTAACTTCGGTGATCGCGAAGGAATGGGGACACCTTATCGCATTATGGCCGCTGTTGGTGCTTTTCTGGTGCTTGCGCGGTCGCAGATCGTGGAGCGGCGCCGTCTTGGCCACCTGTGCGGCAGGTTTGCTGCTAAGTCCCCTGGTAAGCGCACTGTGCGTTGCGAACATGCTGCCTCTTGCCCTGGAAAAGACCTTTGGCACACCTCCCCTCCCCTCTCCTTTCCGGGTCCGGTCGAAGCCACTGGTGCTTGCGGACCTTGCCCATTTTTCCGTATCCCGAGTATCGGCTCGAACCGTGGGCTTCAGGCCGGGTTTGGGCTTGGATCTGTACCGCCTCGCCGATTCAAAGCCCTTGCCTGTGGTGGTCGTCATCCATGGAGGATCGTGGCATTACGGGGATTCCGGGCAAATCCCTACGATCAATCGGTACTTGGCGCAGCGTGGCTACGCCGTGGCGGCCGTGAACTACCGCAAAGCGCCCGAAAACCCGTTTCCTGCGGCACGCGATGATGTCATCGCCGCCATCCAATTCCTGAAATCGCACGCAGCCGCTCTGGGTATTGATCCCCAACGGATGGTGCTCTTAGGACGGTCTGCCGGCGGTCATCTGGCGCTTGTTGTCGCTTATGGTGTTCAGGATCCCGCGATCCGCGGCGTGATCAGCCTTTACGCTCCTACCGATCTGGTCTGGAGTTGGAAACATCCGGGAAATCCGCGGGTGTTGGACACCCATCACTTGCTGCGAAACTTCCTCGGTGGTTCGCCGGAGCAAAAACAGGAAACCTATCGTCACGCATCGCCTTTGCAGCTTGCGCACCGCCGCGTTCCGCCTACACTACTGCTGCATGGAGGCCGGGACGAAATGGTGTGGTCCAAGCAAGCGGAACGCTTATCCCAGCGACTCACCGATCTGGGCTGCAGGCACTTATTCATCCCCCTGCCGTGGGCCGACCACGGCTTTGACGCGAATCTCTGGGGCCCTTCGGGGCAGATCTACCTATATGCTCTGGAGCGGTTTCTTTTAGCGCTAGACATGGAGCGAACGCAATGAGCGCAGGCGATTTCCCGTCATCCGGTGGAGTTAAAAATCCCACGCTCACCCCTGCATGGCAGGCTTTGCGTGCGCATCATCGAGCTATGGCCAAGCGGCACATGCGCGATCTGTTTCGCCAAGATCCGAAACGAGGAAAGCGATTGTCTTTGGAGGCAGCCGGCCTGTTCGTAGATTTCTCCAAGAACCGCATCGTCGATGAAACGTTGCGCCTGTTGTATGCCCTGGCCGAGGAATGTGGTGTAGCGCAGGCCATAGCCGACATGTTCCGCGGCGCAAAGCTGAACACTACCGAGCAGCGGGCGGTGCTGCACACAGCTTTGCGCAGGCGCTCCGATGAACCGCTGTTCCTCGACGGCGAAAACGTGATGCCTTATGTCCTGGCTGAGCTCGAGAAAATGCGCAGCTTCTGCGATGTCGTGCATCGCGGGCAGTGGAGAGGATATAGCGGCAAGCGCTTGACTGACGCCGTTCACATCGGTATTGGCGGATCTCATCTCGGCCCTCTGTTGGTGACGCAGGCCCTCATCCCCTACCGCTGCCCGGGTCTACAGGTGCATTTTGTGGCCAATGTGGATAGCGCCGATATCTATCACACGCTCTCGCAACTGGATCCGGAGACCACGCTGTTTATCATTGCCTCCAAGACCTTTACTACTCAGGAGACGATGGCTAACGCAGTCACCGCCAAACAATGGTTTCTGTCCAAAGCGCGGGATGCTTCCGCCGTGGCGCGTCATTTCGTTGCTTTATCGACTAATCCGACAGCGACCAAACAATTTGGGATCGCCAACGACAACGTGTTTGCGTTTTGGGATTGGGTCGGCGGGCGCTATTCCGTGTGGTCCAGCATTGGCTTGCCCGTGGTCTTGAGTATCGGCATGGAGAACTTCGAGGAGTTCCTACGGGGTGCCTACCTCATGGATGAACATTTTCGCTCTTCGGATCTATCCCGCAACGCACCGCTTATCCTCGCTTTACTCGGCATTTGGTATGTGAACTTTTTCGGCCTGCACTCCCATGCCATCATCCCCTATGACATACACCTTGAGCGGCTGCCTAACTACCTGCAACAGCTGGACATGGAAAGCAACGGCAAGTCCGTGAACGGGGACGGCCAAGCCGTGGATTACGCCACGGGAGGAGTGATCTGGGGCGCGCCCGGCACCGACAGCCAACATGCCTTCTTTCAGCTCTTGCACCAAGGAACGCAGGTCATTCCGGTCGATTTCATCCTCGGCCGACAAAGCCATTATCCCATGGGGAAGCACCAGGAGATGTTGCGGGCCAACTGCCTGGCACAAGCCGAAGCGTTGATGCGCGGCAAGACAGCAGCGGAGGTTAAGGCCGATCTTCTCGCAGCAGGCATGCCGCCCGCTGAGCTAGAACGACTGGCGCCCCACCGAACTTTTCCGGGAAACAAGCCAAGCACTGTGATCCTCTATGAGAAGCTCACTCCGAGAACCCTAGGTGCACTGCTTGCGCTTTACGAGCACAAGGTATTTGTCCAAGGTCGCATTTGGGGGATCAACTCTTTCGACCAATGGGGCGTTGAGCTGGGGAAACAGCTAGCCGGCCCTATCCTGAGTCAGCTAACAGGTGGAGAGAGAGCCGAGCACGACAGCTCCACGGCTAATCTCATCGCGCTGTGCGGCGGCGCGGCGCCCGACTAGGTCGGCTGTACGCTCTTCTTGGCGGTCAGCGACAAGCGTTTAATCAACGTACGCAAGAACACCTTGTAAAAGCGCAGCTGGCACTCGGTGGATAAGCGCTGGATCGAGGTCGAATTGATCCCGATCAGACTGATCGGGCCGTCTGCCACGATTGAGGCGGTGCGCTTTTCCTTGGATAGATAGCCCATTTCGCCGAAACAATCGCCTTTTTTTAGCCTTCCGATCAACGTAACGCCGTTTTTCACCACCACTTCGCCGTTGACTAAAACATAGAAGCAGTCCTCTATCTCGCCTTCGGTGATCACGCCGGCACTCGCTCCCAGCTCCTGCCACAAACCACCGTTAACGATCTCCCACAGCTCGCTCTGTGAGAACTCGGTGAAGAACTCCAGATCGCGCAGGATAAGGAATTTTTCCTTGGTCGAAATGTCGACCTGCGGCTGGTTTAAATGCTTGTACAGTACCGCAAGATCGTGTGCGAGATCCAGCCCCGAGCGATAGCGGTTGCGCGTGTCTTTCTCTAGCGCCTTCAGGGTGATTTTCTCCACCGCGGGCGGGATCTCGGGCCGCAGCTCCTGCAGGGAGGGTGGGATCTCGTGTGCGATCTTGTTAATGAGCTTTGGAAAGGTGTCGGCGGCAAAGGGATGCTCTCCGGTTAACATTTCGTACATCACGATCCCGAGGGAGAAGAGATCAGCCTGCGACGTGATCGGCTCTTCATGGATCTGCTCCGGGGACATATAGCGCGGTGAGCCCACAAAAGCTGTGGCTTTAGTGACGGTGGACTCCGTACACGCCCTAAAGGCGACGCTGAAATCGGCTATTTTCACCTCATTAGCCGCCATGAGTAAGATATTTGAGGGCTTGATATCGCGGTGGGTTACTCCCTGCTTGTGCGCATAATCCAAAGCTTTCGCGCACTTGAACACGATCTCCACCGCCGTCTCTAGCGGCAGAAGGTTCTCCTTTCGACAATGGGCCTTGAGTGTCTTGCTCCCCTCTACCAATTCTGTTACCAGATAACAGGTGTCTCCCTCAATGCCCGCATCGTAGACTGCGAGTATATTAGGGTGCTTGAGGGAACCCGCGGTCTGGGCTTCGTTGAAAAACAGCTTGCGATAACGTTTTCCGTCGTCATCATCAAGCTGATTCGCTGTCAATACCTTGATCGCAACATGACGATTGATATAGGGATCATGCGCCAGATACACCGTCCCCATGCTCCCCCGTCCGATGACGTCGATCAATTCGTACTTCCCCAATCGGGGGTGATCAGAGGGTATCATTGGTTAATCGGTTCTCCTTATGGCCAAGAAGGCCAGCGGATCGTCTTTGTTTTAAACATCACACAACACTCAAGTCTAGCTCTTCCAACAATGAAGTGCCGCGCTACCTGTCCATGATACGCTCAGGCTGGTCACGCGCGTGCTGCTCCGGTGTCAAGCGTCGCAGCGGCCGCAAACGCGGGGATCACGCAAACTATCCCAGCCCTGCTACGCAGACGAGGTCACCAACTGTTGCACGCGGCGCAAATAGTCCGCCTCGTCCGGCAAAGCATTCCTGCGCTGCGCGTTCCACAGGGTTTCCGCAAGACAATCCATGACCCGATGCTCCAGTTGATGGGTATCACCGAATCGGCGCAAACCCTGCTGGTAGAGCAGCAGGATCCCTTGCGGCCGATCGGTCATAAGCTGCTCTTGGACAGCGAGGTGCAGGCCCATGTGTAAAAAAGGATTGGTCACGCCGGTTTCAGGCAGGTAGCTGCATTGCAACGCCTCGCTGTCTTCGAGGATCCGGTGGTACTCTGGGTGTTGGATGATGATCCCTGCTATTTGCGCTTCCAGCGGTTCCAAGGCTATCGCCTGCCGTTTTTTCCGCCAGACATCGATGAAAAAGCGTCGCGCGGTTTCGCGGTCTTGCACCAGCATGCTTAGTCAACCCGTTTCGGTGTTTTTGTCCCCCATTCGCATAAGTCCTCAATCATGCATTCCCCGCAGCGGGGTTTGCGCGCGGTGCAGGTATAACGCCCATGCAGGATCAGCCAGTGATGCGCCTTTTTCTTGAACTCTGCGGGAACCACGTTGTTCAGCCGTCGCTCTACGGCGAGCACCGTGGGGCCAACCGCCAGCCGGGTGCGATTTGCCACCCGGAAAATATGCGTATCGACCGCGATCGTAGGTAAACCAAAGGCCGTATTCAGCACGACATTCGCCGTTTTTCGACCCACTCCGGGCAACGATTCGAGAGCCACTCGCTCCTTAGGTACCTCAGCGCCGTGCTCCCGTATCAGGAACTTACAAGTTTGGATGATGTTCCGCGCCTTGCTATTGTACAGACCAATCGACTGAATACAGCGCTTAAGACCCGCTTCTCCCATCGCCACCATGGACTGCGGGGTATTGGCTACTTTAAACAGCTCTGCTGTCACCTTGTTGACCGCAACATCGGTTGCTTGTGCGGAAAGGATCACAGCGATCAACAGTTCGAACGGTGAGTCATAATTCAGCTCGCTGGTGGGATTTGGATTGTTTTGGCCTAAGCGAATAAAGATCTCCCGGCGTTTTCTGGCGTTCATCGGTTTGATTTCAACACTATGCTAATTAGAAAGAAATTCTGGGGTATTGATTTTTTTTTAGGTTTCGGCTATTTTCGCAACGCATCATTGTTGCGGTGCACTATAAGACATTTCTCAAACAAAAGGAGATAGAGTAATGCAGACCGACTTCGTGAAACAGTGGACCGATATCGGCAATAAGGCAATGATATCTATTAAAGAATTTGGAGATATCAACGCCAAGGCCACGCAGAAGCTGACCCAGCAGCAACTGGAATTTATGGATTGCTGCTTGGAGACTGGGGTTAAACAGGTATCGCTGGTTACCGACTCAAAGGGCTATAAGGACTTGTTCTCCGGCCAAGCGAGCCTTGCTTCCGAATACAACGAGGCGCTGATGGACGCGCTGCGCAAGACTACCGAGACTTTGACCGAGACTAAGGACGAGCTCGCCGCGTGGTTCGAAAAGGGATATGAGAGCTTTACGCTTCCCCTGAAGGCTCCAACGCCGACTAAAACGGCTAAGGCCAGCTAGTAACCTCATCCAGAGGGCAAGGCAGATTGCGCGACGCTTCCTTGGAGTTCCGTGCCGTCCAGGCCAAGGATGGCTTGCCCTGGCCCTCCTCAGAGTGGGATCGTTGCCCCCATCCTACTTTCTCGTACCGGCGCAAATAGAAGCGAAAACTGCTTTCTCCTAATGGAGGGGGAAACAATCGCCTAAGCACGGCCCCCTCCCCTGCTCTAATCACTGCGAGCGAGCTTTTAGCTCGATCAATTCAAACACGTTCTGCAAGCCAGTTGGACACAGCGGTCGGGATCAGCTTCTGCGCTTTCGCACTCACATAGATCCCGATGTGACCGCCAGGGAACTCGACCGCCGTGTAGTCTTTGGTCCCAACGCAACCCGCTAAGGCCTTTGAAGAGGCCGGCGGGACCAGGTGATCCGCCGCCGCATAGATGTTAAGTACCGGCATGGTAATTTTCTTGAGGTCGATCCGCTTGCCCCCGATTTCCACCTCCCCCTTCATCAAGCCATTGTTCTGGTAGAACTGCTTAATGAACTCCCGAAAAGCCTCTCCCGCTTGATCCGGGCTATCGAAGATCCATTTCTCCATGCGCATAAAATTCTTGGCTTGCTCAGGATCGTCCAGGGTATTGACCATATCCAGGTATTTCTGCCCCATTAGCCGATACGGCTTTAAGGATAAAAACGTCCAGTTCAGCATTTCACCCGGCATATTTCCCAAGGTATCGACCAGCAGATCGATATCGACCTTACGCACCCAGTGGCTTAGCAAATCGTCCGGGGTATGAAAATCTACCGGCGTTACGGTCGTGATCAGATTCCTGATCTTATCCGGATGCAGGGTAGCGTAACAAATGCTGAACGCGCCGCCCTGACAGATCCCCAGCAAGTTTATTTGGGACAAGTCGTGCCGTTTGCGGATCACCTCCACACAGCGATCGATATAGCCATTGATGTAATCATCCAAGGTCAAGTACCGATCCGCCGCATCCGGATACCCCCAGTCGATGAGATACACATCGAGCCCTTGTTTGAGCAAGCCCTCGATCAACGACCTCCCTTTTTGCAGATCGGCCATATACGGGCGGTTGACCAAAGCATAGACAATGAGGATCGGCACCGGATGCAGTTGGATTGCGATAGGCTCAAAACGGTACAACGCCAGCTTGTCTTCGCGGTAGACGGATTCTTTCGGCGTGGCCCCCACGTCGATCTCGCCCATTTCACTGAGATTTTTTAGTCCGCGCGCGAGCTTGGCCCCAAACTCCTGGATCTCTTGCAGTGCGTCGTCCGGTCTTATCTGCAGTGGCAA
>JBOIEE010000175.1:0-17549 GCA_050740975.1 Gammaproteobacteria bacterium
ACATGGCCATGGAGTTGGGGGTCGAAGGCGTAACCATCTCGCCGGGCTTTAGCTATGAGCGCGCCCCGCGCCAGAACGTGTTTTTGAAGCGCAAGAACAGTAAGCAATTGTTCCGCGATGTCTTTAAGCAAGCGCGCGGGCGCAAGTGGCGGTTCAATCAGTCCTCGCTGTATCTGGATTTTCTGGCCGGCAATCAGACCTACCACTGCACCCCATGGGGTAACCCCACACGCAATGTTTTCGGCTGGCAGAAACCCTGCTACTTACTGGTGGGGGAAGGCTATGCGTCGAGCTTCAGATCCTTACTGGAAGAGACCGATTGGGATAACTATGGCACCGGTAGAAATCCCAAGTGTGCCGATTGTATGGTGCATTCCGGGTACGAAGCCACAGCTGTGGATGACACCTTCCGGCATCCCTGGAAGGCACTCAAAGTCGCCTTGTTCGGTCCTGGTACGAAAGGGCCTATGGCTCCCGAAGTTTCGTTCTTGTATGAAGACGCCACCCCGGCGCGGCTTCGGCTGATAAAGACGGGCGATTCGGTGGCAGACTCGGACGGCAAGAAACGCCAGGTCGCTTGATTTTCTAGCTAAACGGCGCAGGTGTTGGGGTTGGTATTAGCCGCCTGCGCTCTGTGGCTGACCATCGCGTTGCTTCCTTGGCGCCCTTGGGCGACCTCGGAATCCTTGGACGCGCCCGTGCTCGATGAGCCGGGCACCTTCTCAGATACCACTATTCTCATTCCGGCGCGAAACGAGGTCGATGTCATCGCACGCACCTTAACCGCAGCGGCGGAGCAGGGAACGGGCGTGCGGATCATTCTGGTCGATGATCGTTCCATGGACGATACCGTTTCGAATGCACAGAGCCTTGCGCTGCGCAACCTACGGATCATCGCCGGCGCACGGCTTCCGGTCGGCTGGACCGGCAAGCTTTGGGCTTTAGAACAGGGACGAAAACACGTTGAGACCGAATACCTACTCTTGTTGGACGCCGACATCGTGCTCGCGCCTGGAACCTTGGCGGCGCTACGAGCGAAAATGGATCTGGAGGACAGGCAGTTTGTGTCGTTGCTGGCGGAGCTTAGCATGGATGGCCTTTGGGGGAAGCTGCTTCTTCCAGCGTTCGTATATTTCTTCAAGCTGCTATATCCTTTCCGCTTAGCGAATTCTGGCGCCGGTTTCGTTGCTGCGGCGGCCGGGGGCTGCATTCTGACCCGTACCCAAATGATCGACTCCATCGGGGGCTTCGGCTCGATCAAAAACGCGTTAATCGACGATTGTGCGCTGGCACGCCGGGTGAAATCGCGCGGGGCCAGAACCTGGATAGGGTTGACGCACTCAGCAAAGAGTGCGCGCCCCTATCCAACTTTGGCAACGATATGGAACATGGTGGCGCGTACCGCCTTTGCGCAACTGCTTTACTCGAACGCGTTGCTGCTGCTTTGCACGTCCGCCTTGGTCCTCGCGTTTTTGGTTCCGGTGATCGGGGCCGCGCTTTTCCCGGGGGCGACCTCTGCGATTTCTGTCGCGACGGTGCTGGTCATGTTATGCACTTACTTACCGGTACTGCGTTACTACCGAATCCCTTATCATTGGGCGCTAAGCCTTCCTTTGGCCGGGGCTCTTTTCACGGCTATGGTATGGACCTCAGCACTCAGGCATTGGCTGGGCCAGGGGGCGATATGGAAAGGACGAAGCTACACTAAATAGGATGCCGGGTATTTTTCATCGCCTTAAGGGTATGGTATTTTGACCCGATCAAAAGAAAAAACCCTGCGAATAGGGAGTTTATAAACTCTAAATGAAATTGCACCGGTGCCACTTCCTGCTATTGCTGACATGTTGGGGGCCAGGCGCAGGAGCTGCTACTCAGCCCCTGAGCGCTGATGCTGTGGTCGAACAACTGCACGGCACCTTGATTCGAATAATGGAAAACGCGGATAAACTTGGGTATACGGGTCGATATCAAACGCTTAAGCCCGTCGTAGACGACAGCTTCGATTTTGGGGAGATCTCGCGCATCGTAATGGGCCGCTATTGGCGCCACCTGGACAATGGCCAGCAAGCCGAATTCTTAAACATTTTTAAAGCGCTGAGTACGGCCACCTATGCCGCGCGGTTCGACAGCTACTCGGGGGAAAGCTTTCGACAGGTGGCAAAGGAACCGTTTAAGGGTGAGCGCTTATTGCTAAAAACGGAATTGGTGAAACAAAATGGAGAAACTATACCGTTTTTGTATGTGTTGCAGCCGCAACAACAGAAGTGGCTGATCATTAACGTGGTGGCCGACGGGGTGAGCGATCTCTCCTTGAAGAAAGCGGAATATGCGTCGATCATGAAGAGAGAAGGTTTTCCACACCTGATCGCAAAGTTGCGCGAGAAGATCGCCGAATACGAAAATCCGAAATAACCATAAGAACTGGCCGAGGCACAACCAATGAATAAACAGCAAAAGGGTGCTTTCACGTTTAAAGTGATTGCGCTAGGCGTGCTGCTCGCGTTCGGGAACGGTTGTGCCACTACCCGATCGGATCCGGAGAAAGACCCAATCGAACCCGTGAATCGGGTTTTCTTTAAGGTCAATGAAAATTTGGACAAGTACTTAATGAAACCGGTGGCGCAAGGTTATCAGAAAGTCACTCCCAAGCCGGTGCGCAAGAGCGTCACCAACTTCTTCGATAATCTTTTCTACCCCAACGTGATCCTGAATGGTTTTCTTCAAGCGAAGTTCACGCAAGGATTTCGTGACTTGGCCCGCTTGTTCGTCAATACCACGATCGGGATCGGCGGCTTATTCGACCGGGCAACGCCGGCCGGATTGGTGCGCCACCGGGAAGACCTGGGACAGACCTTGGCCACCTGGGGCATGGGCCAGGGCCCTTACCTTGTTATCCCTTTACTGGGGCCAAGCACGGCGCGCGATGTCACTGATCTTGCCCCGAGGACCTTCTTGAGTCCGCTTTTCTATATCGAGAGTGCGGCCACTTACGGCGTCGCTGCCTTGAACGTGATAAACGAGCGCGCCAACCTGCTGGAAGCCACAGAGATCCGCGATGAAGCCGCCCTGGATTCTTATACCTTCACGCGGGAGGCGTTTCTCCAACGCCGCAACGACCTGATCTACGATGGCAACCCACCGGTGGAGGAGTTCGAAGACTTCTTCGAAGAGGAGACAGACGCCGACCTGGTGGAATAGTCGCGATCATTCGAACAGTACGCTGGCTTTCTGCAAGGTCTTCCAGATCCCCCAGGCGAGCGGGATCCCGACCAGGGTCCATGAGATGGCAACCAAGACCCAGCTAAAGCTGCTCGGGTGCCATTCGTTGCCGTTAGACGACTGCATGATCCTATCTCCTCCCGTCATTTCGATGCGTAAACCGTTTCGTGGGCCAATCGACGTTCGGCTTCCAATTTCCCTGTCCGTCATGTAGAACCTATCTGCAACCGGCCTCAGCGCCAGATTGCACAGAAAACCAACAAACAGCAACCCGGCTAGCACGTACATCGTGGTATTGTAGGCCTCTGCCGGGGGCACACCGTGGTCGATTTGAAACTCACGGATATAGTTGACGATCACGGGCCCGAGGATGCCGGCCATGGACCAGGCTGTGAGCAAGCGCCCATGGATGGCGCCGACGAACTGGGTGCCAAACATGTCGGCGAGATAAGCTGGGATGGTCGCAAAACCGCCACCGTACATAGTCAAGATGATGCAGAACAATCCGACGAACAGCGCGCTGCTGCCGATCTTGCCGGCGTAGGGCGCCGACGCGTATAGAATCATGCCTAGGATGAAAAAGGTGAAGTAGGTGCGTTTGCGGCCGATGAAATCCGACAGCGATGCCCAGAAAATGCGGCCGGCGAGGTTGAAGAGACTGAGCAGGCCGGTGAAGCCCGCAGCGATGGCGGCTACCAAACCTGCCTGCTCTTGGGTCAGCTCGGCCAGTGTTGCCGCCACATCGATCAGCTTGCCGCCAAAGACCTCCTGAAGCATGGGCGAAGCCATTCCGATAACGCCAATACCGGCACTTACGTTCATGCACAGCACACCCCAAAGCAACCAGAATTGCACCGGATTGGGCGCCTTATAAAGGTGCACATGACCTGAGGTGATCATCGCCTGCTGTTGCGCGGGAGGAGTCCAGTGTGCCGGTTTCCAATCCGGTGGCGGAACACGGTAACCAAACGCGCCGCACATCATGGCAATAAAATAGACCGCTCCCAGGGTGACGAACGTCTCCCAAACTCCCACCGAGGACTCAGTTTGATAATGCTTCATAAGCATATCCGCAAGCGGCGAGCCGATCATCGCCCCGCCGCCGAAGCCCATGATCGCCATTCCAGTTGCCATCCCGCGTCGGTCCGGGAACCATTTAATGAGCGTGGTGACCGGGGAGATGTAACCCAGCCCCAGACCGCAGCCACCGATAATGCCCGAACCCAGCCAAAGAAGCCGGATCTCATGAACGTATACTCCCCACGCCGAGATCAGCAGACCGCCTGCCCAGCACAGTGCCGCTACGGCCCCGGCTTTGCGCGGCCCGGCGTGTTCGAGCCAGTGACCAAAGATGGCAGCAGAGGAGCCAAGGTACACAAAGAAGAGGGTGTACATCCAGCCCAGGGTGCTGATCTTCCAATCGCAGTTGCGGGCGATGATCTGCGCGAACAGGGATAGGTCGGGGGAACAAGCGACGGATTCGGTAATGCCAATGGACTTGCTAAGCGGCAGCCAAAAGACGCTGAACCCATAAGCCATGCCGATACAGAGATGGATCGCCAGCGCAGCGGGCGGTACCAGCCAGCGGTTAAACCCCGGTTTTGCGATCGTTCTTTGTTTCGCCAGAATATCGGCCATCGACTTCTCCCTAGTATCACCGACCGCGCCCCTCACGGTAGGCTCAACGCTTTATCCGACGTGGATAACGTGCTAGTTTGCCGGAGTTTAAACAAACAACACGAGAATACCAAGTTTGTGATTACGTGGCAGATGATCGTGACAGTGTTAATCGCCCTGGCGCTCCATCCGTGGGTGTTGCGCGTCGCGACGGCGATGATGGTTGAGGCGCAAGTCTCTTATTCCCGAGCGTTTAGGATCATTGCCATCGAGTATGTCGTTGGTGGTGTAGCGGCGCTCAGTTTGATCAAATTAACCGGTCAGACCATAGCGCTTATTTTGGCGGCCGTTGTGCTGATAGCCGTGGGCGCCACGTTGGTAGGGAAGTGGTTGTCGTTCGCGAACGGCGAACAGATAGGCGTTGGCAACGGGGTGTTGATCCAGTTCGTGCAGGTACCCCTGGTTATTCCATTGCTCATCCTGGTGTCGTTTCTTTTCGATGCCACCACTTGAATGATGGAAGCGAGAAAAAGTGTCTGCGGGGCTCTATCTTTGAATGCCCCTCCGGGGTTTGAATCGACTTAGCTTACACGGGCACTCGAACGATTCCGCTTTGCAATCGGCCATCGGTACCCAATGTCAACCAACGATAACCAGGGCCTTGGGGATCCTTCGCGAAGCGATCACTTCCGGGGAGAAACTGGACGCAGGTGGAGGGGGTGCCCAGTAATGCTACGCCCCTGCGATAGAGCGAGAATTCTTGATGGATATGGCCCCAAATCACGCCTTTGACTTTGGGCTGACGGTCTAGCACCGCGAACAGTTCTTCGGGATTATCGAGGCGCATTGCATCCAGCCATGGGCTGCCGATTGGCACCACAGGGTGGTGCAAACAGACCAAAGCATATTTGGCTTGCGGGTGGTGAAGCAAGCGCTCTAAGCTGTCAAGTGCCGTTTGGTCTAGATGGCCGCCCTGATTTCCGGAGGAATGGGTGCTGAGAAAGATCACTATCCATTTACCAAACAAGGCGTGATCGATAAGGTAGATGTTTTCGCCAGGCATAACCTGGTGCATGAGCTCGGGGTCGTCGTGATTGCCCGGCAAGCAATAAACGGAGACATCCAACTCCAGCAGCTGGGCACGCAGATTCTGGTACGCTGCACGCGATATTTTCTCAACCAAGTCCCCTGTCAGCACAACGGCGGCCGGAGGCCAATATCGCTTCCGCATTAAAGACAAGACTTGCGCCAGCGTATCGGCGGTATTGACGCCGTTCAAGCTCGCCTCGGGGGAAGCGAAGATATGCGGGTCTGTGATTTGTATAATCCTCGTTCCCGCTACTGAAGGGCCAGAGAAACTGCTGTCGCTGTGAAGATGCGTCTCTGTTGTCATAACCGGAGGCTCTGCTGCTAACCTGAGCCAGTATAGAGTAGAGAGCCACGAAAAAATTCCGTAGCCTGATTCGAGCGAATCAGGAACAAGACTCCATTCAAATTATTACCGGATGCTTTACCATGACAAACAAAACGATCACCCTAACCGATGGGTTGTATGAGTATCTTAAATCCGTATCCCTGCGAGAGCCACCGCTCCTCCAGCGCCTGCGTGAAGAGACCGGCCATCTCCCCATGGCTAACATGCAGATCGCCCCCGAGCAAGGCCAGTTTATGGCCCTGCTGATCGAACTCATGGGCGCCACCCGCGCCTTGGAGGTGGGCGTATTCACCGGATACAGCGCGCTGTGGACGGCTTTGGCGCTGCCACCCGAAGGCAAGCTGGTCGCCTGTGACATCGATGAATCCTACACCAACGTTGCGCAACGCTATTGGCAAGAGGCGGGTGTGGCCGACAAGATCGAGCTGCGTCTGGCACCGGCCATAGAGACTATGAACTGGTTGATCAGCATGGGCGAAAGGCAAAGCTACGACTTCATCTTTATCGATGCCGATAAACAGAGCTACCTCGGCTATTACGAAGGAGCGTTGCGTTTGCTGCGCCCTGGGGGCTTGATCGCCGTAGACAATGTCTTGTGGTCCGGGAGGGTGGCCGATCCCGCAGCGAGTGATCCGGAAACTCTAGCCTTGCGCCATTTCAACGAAGTGTTATGCCGGGATTCTAGGGTGAACATCAGCCTGTTGCCGGTGGCCGATGGCCTTACCTTAGCGGTAAAGCGCTAATTGCGAGAAGGCTTGGAAATAAATCAGGGATTTCTTGGCAACTGCTTGAAACGGCGCCGATTTGCCTGAATTATCCCAAATTATCCCCCGTTTACCCCCAAACTGATAACAAAGAATACACACTATATTGTGGTCTTACAGCTTTAAGACCCCACGTTATTGTGCTACAGTCACCATAACAAAGCTCTGAGTAGGTTGTTTATGGCCAGCGAAGCCGGAAACACCGGCTCTCACGGCGTAACGAAGCATAACGGCTTTACAAGAGCTTTCTTATCGAACCGCGAGCCTACGCTAGCAGCCTGCTGACTCCACACCCTGGTGGCCGGCGTAGCCGAGCATATCGAAAGAGGAACACCAGCCTAGGAGGAGTCCCGATGGGCTTAGAGAATTCTACTACACACAACACACCCACCGCCGGCCAGGCTGCGGTCCTAGAAAACCGTGCAGCGCCTGTTTCCGAATTGGCGGCGCACAGCCCTGGCGGTTATCGCGTCATTCGTCGTAACTCCAAAGTCACGCCATTTAACCGCGACAAGATCAAAGTGGCCGTGACCAAAGCTTTTCTCGCGGTCGAAGGAGGAAATGCCGTAGCTTCAAGGCGTATTCACGAGACGGTAGATCGGCTTACGGAACAAGTTACAAACGCCATTACCCGCCGTTTGCCGGGGGGAGGCACGATCCACATCGAGGATATTCAGGACCACGTCGAGCTCGCGTTGATGCGGGCCGGTGAGCATAAGGCGGCGCGCGCTTATGTGTTATACCGCGAACAACGTGCCTTGGCCCGTGCGGCAAAGGCGCAACCCAAAATATTCGAGGAGCCGGAGATCCACGTTGTGGGTAAAGACGGACAAAATCACCCGCTTGATAGAGCGTGGCTGGAGAGCGTGGTTGAGGAAGCCTGTCAAGGACTATCCGGAACAGAGTCCGGGATCATCGTAGCTGAAAGCGTCCGTAATCTATTCGACGGGGTGCGTGAAGACGATGTGGACCAGGCCTTGATCATGAGCGCCCGCTCATTCATCGAAAAAGAGCCTAATTACGCCTATGTGGCAGCCCGGTTGCTGTTGCTCGCCTTGCGTAAGGGAGCCCTTAACTTTGTCTTTGCGCGGGCGGAAACGATGAGCCAAGAGGAAATGGTCCACTGTTATCCCGAATATTTCCGAGCCTATGTGAAACGCGCCATCGAGCTCGAACTGATGGACCCCAGGCTAGAGCACTACGATTTGGCTCAATTGGGGCAGGCGATCCGTCCAGAACGAGACTTTCAATTTACCTACTTGGGGTTACAGACGCTCTACGATCGCTATTTCTTGCATAAGGGCGGAGTTCGCTTCGAGCTGCCGCAAGCGTTCTTCATGCGGGTCGCCATGGGCTTGGCGATCAACGAGATCGATCCCATCGCGCGCGCGATCGAATTCTATGATCTGCTTTCCAGCTTTGACTTCATGAGCAGCACTCCGACGCTGTTCAATTCGGGCACGCTGAGACCGCAGCTTTCCTCTTGTTATCTGACCACGGTCCCGGATGACCTGAACGGGATCTTCGGCGCGCTGAAGGACAACGCCCTATTGTCCAAGTTCGCCGGTGGCCTGGGCAATGATTGGACTCCCGTACGCGGTATGGGCGCGCATATCAAGGGTACAAACGGCAAGTCCCAAGGGGTGGTGCCGTTTCTAAAGCTAGCCAACGATACGGCCGTGGCCGTGAATCAGGGCGGTAAGCGCAAAGGCGCAGTCTGCGCCTACCTGGAAACGTGGCATGTCGATATCGAGGAATTCTTGGAGCTTAGGAAAAACACCGGGGACGACCGGCGGCGCACACATGACATGAATACCGCCAATTGGGTGCCGGATATGTTCATGAAGCGCGTGTGCTCGGATGAAGAATGGACCTTGTTCTCTCCCGACGAAGTGCCCGATCTGCACGACCTATACGGACCGGCGTTTGAGCAGCGCTACGTTTACTATGAGCAAAAGGCGGGGCGCGGCGAGATCAGAAACTTCAAGAAAATCAGCGCCAGTGATCTATGGCGCAAGATGCTCAACCTGCTGTACGAGACCGGCCATCCGTGGTTAGCGTTCAAAGATGTGTGTAATCTTCGCTCCCCGCAGCAACACGTCGGGGTAGTGCATAGCGCTAACCTGTGCACGGAGATCACCTTGAACACCTCTTTTAATGAGATCGCCGTGTGCAATCTCGGTTCGGTCAACCTCGCACAGCATGTGACCGAAAAAGGACTCGATGAACAGAAGCTAGCGCAAACCATTAGCACCGCGCTGCGCATGTTGGACAACGTGATCGATTACAACTATTACAGCGTGGCAGCCGCGCGTAATTCCAACCTGCGGCATAGGCCCGTTGGGCTCGGGATCATGGGCTTTCAGGATGCCTTGTACAAACAGCGTATTCCTTTTTCCTCGAACGCAGCGATAGAGTTTGCCGACCGATCCATGGAGATGGTGAGCTATTACGCCATCAAAGCGTCCACCGATCTGGCGCAGGAGCGTGGCCGGTATTCCAGTTTTGAAGGCTCTCTGTGGAGCAAAGGCGTATTGCCCATCGATTCCATCTCTTTGCTGGAGCAAGGCCGCGGGGGTTATCTGGAGATCGATCGCTCGGATTCTTTAGACTGGGGAGCCTTGCGCGAGCGGGTGAAAACGGTCGGGATGCGCAACTCGAATTGCTTGGCAATCGCGCCGACAGCGACGATTTCCAATATCTGCGGTGTCAGCCCGTCCATAGAG
Source organism: Gammaproteobacteria bacterium (assembly GCA_050740975.1). Classification (GTDB taxonomy): domain Bacteria; phylum Pseudomonadota; class Gammaproteobacteria; order JBOHHR01; family JBOHHR01; genus JBOHHR01. Next base: position 9,762 of record JBOIEE010000175.1, read on the forward strand.
CCTACCTACCAAAACCTGTATGTTAAATCCAATCTCTCGGGGGAGTTTACGGTGGTCAATCCGTATTTGGTGCAAGACTTGAAACGGCTCGACCTGTGGGATGAGGTGATGGTGAACGATCTCAAGTACTACGACGGCAGTGTGTGCTCGATCGATCGGGTGCCGAGTGAACTTAGGGACTTATATGCGACTGCTTTTGAGATCGATGCACGGTGGCTGGTCGAAGCCGCTGCGAGGCGCCAGAAATGGATCGATCAGGCGCAGTCCTTGAACCTTTATATGGCAGAGGCGAACGGGAAAAAGCTGGATAATCTTTACAAACTGGCATGGGTGCGTGGGCTCAAGACCACGTATTACCTGCGTACCATGGGCGCTACCCATGTGGAGAAAAGCACGCTTGCCGATGGCAAATTAAACGCCGTGAACCGCGATGGCGTCGAGGAAACGCCAAAAGCGTGCTCTATTCTGGACCCCACGTGCGAGTCCTGCCAATAGGACCTAAGCACGACAAATCGAAGAGGGTAAAAAATATGTTGGACTGGGAAGACCCAATCGCAAAGTTTGCAACGCCGCCATTCGCCCCGGAATCCGCGGAGCTCCCTTTTGATGCAGCTTCTCGTTTCTCTGTCAGGCAGACGAGCGAGCAAGGGACAGAACGGCATGCTCGTTCGCTTCGTGGGGCGACGGGGTTGGAAGACATCGAAATGGGTGCCGAGCGGATCTGTGTGGACGACAAGCGGATCATCAACTGCCGCGCCGATCTCAACCAACTGGTACCCTTCAAGTACCGGTGGGCTTGGCAGAAATACCTCGACGCTTGCGCCAATCACTGGATGCCCCAAGAGATCAACATGAACGCGGATATCGCGCTTTGGAAAGATCCCCATGGCTTGAGTGAAGAAGAGCGCATCATCATCAAGCGCAACCTCGGCTTTTTTTCCACCGCAGACTCTTTAGTGGCTAATAATCTCGTACTCGCGGTGTACCGCCACATCACCAATCCTGAGTGTCGGCAATATCTGTTGCGGCAAGCCTTCGAAGAAGCCTTGCACACCCACGCCTACCAATACTGTGTGGAATCGCTGGGGCTTGATGAAGGTGAGGTCTTCAACATGTACCGCGAAGTACCCGCCGTGGCGCGCAAAGCCGAGTGGGCCCTGCCCTATACGCAGTATCTCTCCGATCCCCATTTTACGACCGGAACCCCGGAGCATGACCAGAAGCTACTGCGCGAACTGATCGCGTTTTACGTGATCTTCGAAGGCATATTTTTCTATGTAGGCTTTGTTCAGGTGCTGTCCATGGGCAGGAGAAACAAAATGACGGGCACAGCGGAACAGTTCCAATACATCATGCGCGATGAATCCATGCACATGAACTTTGGCATCGATGTGATTAATCAAATAAAAATCGAGAACCCAGAGCTTTGGACCGCTCGTTTCAAAGAGCAAACGGCAGAGATGATCCGCGAGGCCGTAGATCTCGAAACCCGCTATGCCTACGACACCATGCTCAAGGGTACCCTGGGGCTGAACGCTAAGATGTTTGAAGAATATCTGCATTTCATCGCCAACCGGAGATGTGCCCAGATCGGGTTGCCCGAGCAGTTTCCTGGGGCAACGAATCCTTTCCCTTGGATGAGCGAAATCGCCGATCTGAAAAAAGAGAAGAACTTCTTCGAGACTCGCGTCACCGAATACAAAACAGGTGGCGCGCTGAATTGGGATTAAACTGGAGACTTTACGGGGAGTTACGCGGGGCCTCCATCAGGCGCGCGGTGCGTGCCTGCTACCCAACGTTTGGAGGCATGAGCAGCCGCCTGCGCCTCCAGACGTTGGGATTTCTTTTCTTCCTAGCTCCCCACAGATGGACGCTGACGCAGGGGCCGTGACCGGGAGCGTTGCGGAGGCCAGAGTACCGTCTCCTGGACTGAAATACTGGAACAGCTGGAAAATCGCCATTTTCTCCCGTCGCTTCCCCGATAAACTGCAGCGCAGAGACGAGCGACCCTCCAAATCCGTGTCGCGCTCTGTGGCTGAGCGCGCGGTGGCGAATCCTTCTCCTACGGAGGAGACGCTTGGGTAAGTCATCTTGCTCCCAACGCATTATGGCCCACCATACCCGGAGATCCATCTGAGGGCTAGCGGCGGCTGGTCCAAGAGCCGTGACTCGTGGGTCGCAAACCTCCGCGAGTGGCGCGATAGAAATTAAATTAGACGGTGTAATGTAAATCCTTCTGTTCTTCCCAGGCGAACGACACAGCGGGGAAAAATCCAAACAAGGAACAAATGGCCGCGAACGAGGCATGGAAAACCGCCAAAACCTGAACATCTAACTTATCTACCAAGACAAGAATCGCACCTTTTGGTAGTGTTCCTGCCGCGTGGGCTTTTTCAATCACTGCACAGCAGTGATTACTCAACCAAAAAAGGAGAGAATACCATGGCAATAAATCTCGTTGACATAGTCATGGACCACCTCAAGGGTCCGGTTATCAATCAGCTTGGGGGATTGATAGGGGAGAGTCCCGAGAGAACTAAAGCGGCGGCTACCGGGATCGTACCGGCACTGCTCTCTGGGCTGGTCGGTACGGTATCCAAACCGAACGGAGAGAGCATAGTCTCTTCCTTACTTGACAAGGTCGACGACGGTTTGCTGGACAAGCTCGGTTCGTTGCTGGGCGGCCAGCAAGCAAAGACGGTATCTGAGACCAGTAGCAACTTAAGCACGCTCCTCGGCAAAAACATGGTTACTAACCTTGTCTCCGAGATTGTGAAATTGTTTGGCCTCGGATCCGGACCGACAAAGTCGCTCCTCGGCTTGCTTGTGCCGATCGCGTTCGGCGCCGTCAAGCGCCTGGCCCGGAACAAGGGGCTCGACGTCGGCGGCTTGGCGGACATGCTGCGTGGCCAGGAGGGCAACATCGCGAAAGCGATGCCGTCAGGGCTTTCCAATCTGCTGGGCTCAACCGGGGCCCTTTCTGAAGCAGCGGAAAGCGCTATCGGTGCGGGGCAGCAAGCACCCTCGACCGAGGCGCCAAAGTCAATCCTCAGATGGCTGATTCCGGTGATTATCCTGGCGGGGCTGGCATTATTCCTATGGCAGAGTGGCCAAAGGCCCCAAGAGACGGTGAGAACTGCGACGCAGCAGGTCGATAGCGGTGCGCTTTTGACGAAGATTGTTGATTCAGCGAGCAATATCTTGAGTAGTATATCAAGTGTGGACGCGGCCAAGACAGCTCTTCCGAAACTGCATGACCTCAACACCCAGATCGATAATCTAACGCCGGTTGTAAGCAGCCTTCCGCAAAGCGCTAAGGACACGATTGCTGGTTTAGCATCGAAGGCTTTACGGGCGCTTCAGGCGAACATCGATCGGGTGATAGCGCTCCCGGGGGTGAAGCCCGTGATTGAACCGGCAGTCGAGGCCATGAAAAAGAAGCTAAGGGCGTTAGGTGCTGAGTAAATAGAGGCAACAACGGAAGCGCGCGTCAGATTCGCGGAGAGTTGGATCACCTGCTCGGCTCGCCACTTAGGTGCCGATCGGTGGTTATCGCGAGACTGGCTCGACGATTGTTTTGCTAGTCGCGTTCGTAGACTCACGCTTTGTCTCCCATCGAACGGCATGGGTCCAGACGCGGCGAAGGTGGTTTTTGCGGAGTCTGCTCGCAGCCTCACAGCCAAGCATTCTATCGCTGATGGTCGCTCGAACGGTAGCGCCAGCCACCCCACTACTTGCGGCATTTCTATAGGGTGCCCGGATCGCCACTAGCCTCGCGTTGCCACTGAAAGGTGCAATCCTAGCATGTATCGACGCATGGGTTTCGCGATCGTTCGACAGACGCTCGGTGGCGGCACAGTCCCCTTGACCGAGTCTTTGTCCCCATCCCTCCGTTGACCCCGGCCTGGAAGTGCAATCGGATCGGCTCCTGCCCCTAGACCCCGCGGAACAGTCCTGTGGACACCTCAAGAACCGGTGCCGTCGCAAGGAGAAATAAGGGGCGCCGATCAAGCGCCTAGAGCGCTTCCCTACCCAACGCTCGGAGGCATAAGAGCCTAGCCTCCAGACGTTGGGATTTTTCTTTTCTTCGGTGGCACGGCTTCCCACGGATAGGCATGACCCAGAGGGCCTTGGCCCTGACCGAGACCGGGAGCATGGCGGAGCGCGTGCAGCACATAGGCTTTCGCCCGCTCGACCGCAGAAATTAGGGGGAGTCCCTGCGCTATACCGGCCGCAATAGCGGAAGCCAAGGTGCACCCTGTTCCATGCGTGTGACGAGTAGGGATCCGAGGAGCGGTGAAGACATGTTCTTCGCTCTCAGTAAGCAGCACATCGCTGACATGCTCTCCCGCCAAGTGCCCGCCCGTGATCAGAACGGCGCCCGCACCCAAGCCTAAAAGGCTTTTTGCCGCTACCTTCACCTCCGCGAGTTTAGTGATGCTCAATCCCGTTAGATATTCCGCCTCTGGCACGTTAGGAGTCAGCACCGCGGCTCGCGGGATAAGACGATCTTTAAGCACCGCACACCCATCCATATCCAATAAGCGCTGCCCGTCTTTGGCAGCCATCACCGGATCGACGACCAGAGGGATATCGGAATATCGTTCCGATAGCTCGTCACACAAGGCATCCACGACATTCGCACTAACTAGCATGCCTGTTTTTAGGCAGTCGGCTCCTATATCGTCTAGTACCGCCCGCAATTGCCGCAGCATGAATCCGGCCGGCACCGGCATGATCTCGTAGACCGCCCGGGTATCCTGGACCGTTAACGCGGTTATTGCCGTGGCCGCATAGCCACCCAAAGCCGTCACCGCCTTAACGTCGGCCTGAATCCCCGCTCCCCCACCTGGATCCGATCCACCAACGAGTAATACGCGGCCGTTCATGGTGTTAGGGCGCGCCGCCGCATTGGGAATTTAAGCCGCCCGATCGTCAAGCTTGGGCACTGCGCGCCCAACCCGTACCAAGCGTTTCTTTCTACCCCGATCTGCGACTATTGCGCTACGCTTGGGACAACAAGCGTCCTTAATGATGATAGTAATGCCCGTACAAACCGTGCGTCACTATTGCACCGATCGCATGCTGGATCAGCGGCTGGTAATAGCCATGCGAATAGTAAGCTCTAGGCGGGCAATAGGATCGGGGGTACCTGAAATAGGGATAATGCCGGTAGCCATGCCCATAATAATGAGGCCTATAACGGTGTAGATACCCGTGGTGCGGGTAATAACGTCCGTAAGGTTGATAGTAGTGGTGGCGGAAATAACCGGTAGCTTCTGCCGGCTCAGCCACGCTCAAACCGGCCGTCACCAAAAACCACAACGCCGCGCTTGAAACAAATCGCTTAAATGACATCGCACGATCTCCGCACTCAAGTGACCACCGCGATGCTAGGACAGCCAGCCTGAATCCGCACTGAACGTTACGCGAGCGGTTTTGGTCTTTCTCTCCCGTGGTCAAAACTTGACGCTTTTCCAGGTCCAGGGGGTAGACCCTGTTCTGAAATCGGACCTGTGGCTGGGCTTCGCGTCCCCGAAATAAACCAGGTAGATAAACATCCCATAAAGGAACAGGAAGCTCCAGTACTTCAGCATCACCAAGCAGGCGAGTTGAGCCCCAAGATCAGGGTTCTCGGCAAACAACACCCTCAGGCACTCAAACATCGCCAAGGCCGCAAAACTAGCGTCGATCCATGCTCCTACTAAAACGGCAGTCCGTGCCCATGCGCTGTCATACATAGAAGCATGGGAATAGAGAGCACAGTATTGGTACGAGACGTGAGGAACGCTATCTTTTTCGCCTTGTCCTTCTCGGCATCGGTAGCTGGTTTGAGACCTAAAACCTTTTTCTGGTTCGGCCAGATCAAACCCCACACGTTGAACAGCATGATGGTGCCTAACCACGCGCCCATCCCTATGAACTGCGATCCGGGCTGAAAGGTAAAAGCTTGCACAAACCCGCCTGTGTAGCTCAAAGCCCAAGCGCCGCTCAGCCAAGTGACCAGTGCAGCCCAACGAAACCACAGCAAAGCGCGGGGAGCGACGTATTTTCCGATCGCCGCAGGTCCTGGGCCTTTCTTGTCGGCGGTTGCGGTGGCCATCGCCGGAACCTGAACGAAGTTGAAGTAATACAGCAAACCGATCCACGTGATGCCCGCGAGCACATGGAGCCATACGGCGAGTCCGAACTGATTCACCTTTGTCGCCTCCTTTAGGTCACTAGCTTTAGCAAAAACGCGATCACAACCGCGAGAATAACCCCGCTAATGATTGTGCCTGAGATCGTCTGTAGGGGATTCATAGTTCGCCTTCCCATTCTGCATACTGAAAGCATTCTATTACGTTAAAGCACCTCGGACAACGAGCCGGGGACAACACGCGTTCGGCATGGGGGGTACCGGGAAGCTGCGGCGGATGGTTTGACAGTCAAAAATGGACCACCAGACGGGGATGATTCTCGATCTGCAATAACGACCATAACGGTATAACCCATAACGATAAAATGCGGTGCTAAAAAAGTTTAGGAAACGTGAAAATGGCCCGCTGGAGTGGGTTAATTATCGGCTTAAGAAAACAAAGTTAAGGATTTGTACGAACGGGTGTAATTAACCTTCCGGAAGATCTCAGAAAGAGGGTCGAAAAATGCGAAAAAATAGTTCGGGGTGGTGGGCTAGTTTTGCCCCTCGATCGCGAATTATGGTTTTAGGTAACGCATTACGTTGGCGAATGCTGAGCGTCATCTTGCTCGGAGCGTTCTTGTCTGCCGCCAAAGCCGCAGAGCCAGTACAAACATGGAGGCAAGACCAAGCGGTTAAGCAGGAAGCATGGGCGATTTATCAATCGGAGAAAAAACAGTCGTGGGGTGCTTACGAAATGGAGCGGCACCGAATATGAGCGAACTATTATGCCGAGCGGGAGCGAGTCTGGAAGACGACACACCTAACGCAAGAAGCTTACGCTGCGGTAGCGGCAGAGAGCCAACAGGTTTACAGTAAGGCCGCAAAACAGAGCCAAGACGCCTACGCATGCTATGTCGCAAAAGCGAACAGAGCCTATGCCGCTTATCTAGGGACGATAGGCAGGAGCCAAAATCACCTTCAATAAAATGGAGGTGGAAGTAGCAAATAAGTGTCGTGTCTTGCCAACACACCTTAAAGCTTCCTGCACGGCCCCCGCGCAGACCGGTCTAGAGGTTTCAGATGCGAACCCCACGTGCGAGCAGAAGTGGGCTACCACATCGCCAAAGTTTTTGTGGTGAAGCATTTTTCCGAAATGAGCCGCCTACTCGATACACGAGAACAGGGCATCATTAGAGAGGACGACATATGCGATAAAGTCCTGAGCTTTAGCGGAGCGTTTCTCAGTATCGTTCCTAAGCAGGATCAAGCGCTGCGTATTATCAAAGACTACTTTGAAATACAGAAGCTGCTACCGGCTGTACTAGGCTCAGAGGATAAAGAAATCGGAGCCATTCTAGCGGAGGCCACCGTCGAAGCGGCGAAACAAGCTGCACTTGAGGAACTTACCGGTGCGGTACAACCAGAAGTTACTATTCCAGTTAGAGTCCTCAAACTAATAAACGATTCGTCCACGGCATGGGCTGTCTATAACATCACCAGAGACCGAAACACTTCTCGTGGCGCAGACCTATCTAGTGTGGTGTCCAACAAATAGATGGTGTTATGACGCGAATTCAGTTATGCTGATTCATGTCCAGAACAAGCGCGATTGTGAACCTTGCGGATGCTGACCGGCAGCGACTTGAGGGCTGGGTGGCGGCCCACGG
>JBOIEE010000176.1:0-8693 GCA_050740975.1 Gammaproteobacteria bacterium
TTCTCACCCAGGCCCTTCTTGAGCTAACCAACGCTAGACCGTTGGTCCCTCTTGACCCCGATTTTCCGTGGGTCTCTAGCTAGACCGTCCTTTGGATCGGTCTCACGGTGCCCATCCGTCTCTATAGGGTTATGCGGAGCCCAACCGCTCAAAGTGGGATTTCTTTAGCGAAAGCAGAGATACAGGCTGTGGATACAGTTTTTTAGATTGAGGATACCGAGCATTGTGTATTGGGAATGGAACGCGGACACCAGTGAGGAACGTCGATCGAGAGGTGACCGTAACGAGAGATGGTGGATCAATGAGCGAGGTAATTCTGACCGGATAGATCGATGGTCGATATTGAAGCAAGCGAAGGATATTTCGAGTGACGCAAGCATAGATCGGAGAAGACGAGGATAGAGCAACTTAGCAGTAAGCTGAAACCAGATCGTTGAGACTGTACAGACGAACGGGATCACGAAACAGGAATTGTCGGATTGGTGAACAGACGTCTGGCGACGTGAAACGGATAGAGCTGTATGCCTACCGGAAAGGAAAACTGGAGAAGGTACCGCGGATCGAGGATGGGATGCGTAAGGTGCGGATCACGGAGAAAGCTTATGCGATGGCCATGGAAATCGGACAGGAGATGCGCGAGGAGCTGAGAGGATACCGACCGGATGTGGTTCGGCGATTCGTAAAGGAGCTGTTTACCGGGAAAAGCTAAGGCAAGAGAAACAGCGGTGTGTATGGATGTAGGGATAGATGAGGATGGAAGCCAACAGGACCAAGCGACGGACTCAGAAACAGAGAGGACCGGTATCGGTTATGGGTGTCAAGAGGAAGCTCGTGTGGAACGGCAAGGAAACAGACAACGGACGGTTCGATGAGCAGGAGCGTTATGGATAAAGACGATCGGATCATTACGATCAGTGCTATAGCAATCAGAGAAGGAGGTGAACTAAGGCCCCAAGACAGGCTAGTTGATGTTCCCTTGATGGTGGGACCTCCACAACAGCTGGAACCCACCAGGCCCCATAGTAGGGCCATGTCAGGATCGAGGGGTGGTGCCCAAGACCAATCCCGCGTAAGCGGACCCTGTCAGGGCAGCCTGCGGGGTGGTCAGAAACACTAACCGAGCTGAATTCACCGTTTAACTATCCTGACCACTCAATGCACGCCTGTCGACAGTGCCTTGTTTAATGCAAACCGATGATTAAAACGTTCGGCAACTTGCCGCTCATCGCGCAAGTAAAGCCGGAAGCGGATCAATGAGTCTAAGGGTAACTTCGGGAAAGCTATGGAAAGACAACTGTATTACATTGCAGATATTGCCTCCGTTCTCGGGGTGACAGAGGCTGCGATCCGGAGCCATATCCAGCGCCGTTCGGCCTCCATACCCCGATGGATCAAGATCGGAAAACGTATCGCCTGGCGAAAAAACGACGTTGATGCTTGGCTCGATGGTATGACGCTTGCTGATTGCAGGCCGGCGAGACAACGGGGAAGACCATCGAAAGTTCAATTAGCGGCTGAAGGCAGGCTAACCTAATCGGCTGGCGAGGTCCTCGGCCCGCAGGTGTGTGTAACGCTTTAGCATCATTAAAGTCTTATGTCCTGTGATGGCGGCGACTTCCATTGGGTTAAAGCCTCGCTCGAATAACCGAGACGTCGCTTCGTGGCGCAAATCGTGAAACCGCAAACCCGTGACGTTGGCTTTCTTGCATACCGTGGCAAAATGGTGCGAGACATGGCTGCTGTCAATACGCGGAAAAACGAACCCATCGAAGCGCCGCGGCAGCGTCTTCAGAATATCGACCACCCTAGAAGCGAGTGGAACCCGTCGATTTTCGCCGTTCTTGGTATCCGCCAACACCGCTACCCTCCGCACGAGATCGATCAACTCCCAGCGTAAGGCTAGGATCTCGCCCGCACGCATCGCGGTATCGAGTGCCAGGATGATCATCTCGCGGACCGGATACGCGGCCGCCGTAAGTAAGCGTGCCTCTTCCCCTTCCAACAAACGTCGATCCCTTCCCCGCGGTGGCTTCGGCCGCCTTACGTTGGCCACCGGATTCGCCAGGCTCTCCATGCCCCACTCCGACCGAGCCACCGTAAAGAGATGGGACAGGAGAATCAGATCATTATTCACCGTAATCGGACTACGGCCCGCAGCCATTCGCTCGTCGCGGAAGGCGGCGATGTCCACACCGCGGATGCTCGCTAATGCGCGGTTCGCAAGCGGATGCCGCATCCACGCTTTGATGCGGTAGGTCTCTTGCTTCGCCCCCTTCTTGACGGGCGTCACTTCCCGAAGATAACGGGCTAAGGCATCGCAAAGTGACGTGTTCTCGGCCTCGGTGCTAGAGATCCAGACACGCCTATTCATCGCCGATTCCATCTCCTGCGCCCATAGCTTGGCATCGGCTTTGTTGGTAAACGTCCTGATTTGCCGTGGATAGCCCTTGCGCCTTATGTCGGCGCGCCATTGATGAGCCCCGCGTTTGCTGATTGTCGCCATACATTGACTCCTACTGGATATAGCATGCGGGGATCAAAGTTAAAGTGCACCTAAAATGCACCTAAAACTAAAAAATGACCGGATTGATTGACGCAGAATTCACATAACACATTGTTATTAATGGCGGAGAGGGAGGGATTCGAACCCCCGGAGGCTTGCGCCTCAACGGTTTTCAGGACCGCCGCTTTCGACCGCTCAGCCACCTCTCCGCAGAACTATCGCATCCTAGCAGAAAGCAAGAACAGGTGCTGCGTGGGCGGCTACTGCTAAGCGGCGGTTTGCAATTTTGAGCGCTGCGGGTATCATTCTGAACCATGAACCTGTGAAATCCGGCACGGTCCAATCAGGCAGTTTCCCAAATAAGGCTCTCTACGGAGGTTTGTAACGCGATGAATGCGAATCGATACATGGTCGCGAGACCGCAAGCGGCGGTACTCGAGACCAACAAAGTCATACGTAACACGTACTTGTTGCTGTCCATGACGTTGCTCTTCAGCGCCGCGACAGCCGGGGTTTCCATGGCGCTCAATCTACCTCACCCGGGATTGTTGTTAACGCTGGTCGGCTATTTCGGGCTGTTGTTTTTGACCGCGAAGTTCCGCAACAGCGCCTTAGGCCTGGTCTTCATCTTTGCGCTGACTGGGTTTATGGGCCTGACCTTGGGCCCCATTCTCCAGCTCTACATCAAAGCCTTTTCCAACGGCCCCCAGTTAGTCATGACGGCCTTGGGAGGAACGGGTGTCATCTTCCTGGGTTTGTCCGGCTACGCCTTAACCACACGGAAAGACTTTAGTTTCCTCGGCGGATTTGTAATGGTTGGCATCTTGGTGGCGTTTCTCGCGGGGATAGCGGCCTTGATCTTCGCGCTCCCCGGCCTATCACTGGCCGTATCTGCCATGTTCATAATGCTCATGGCCGCCCTGATCCTCTATCAGACCAGCGCCATCATCCACGGCGGCGAGGACAATTACATCATGGCCACGGTCGGCTTGTACGTGAGCATTTATAACCTGTTCACGAGCCTGTTACACCTATTGGGGGTATTCGGCGGCGAAGACTAGCCAAGGATTTCTACCGCCTGATGGAAAAACCCCGGCTTTGGCCGGGGTTTTATTTCCACAGACCCGCTCTCCAGCGCGACGCTAATCCAGCGCCTTTATTCCCTGAATCAATTCACTCGCCGCTTTTTGCCCGTCACCGAAGAGCATGCGTGTGTTGTCGCTAAAAAACAGGGTGTTCTCGACTCCTGAGAAGCCCGTGCCTCGCCCACGCTTGATCACGATACAGTTCTTGGCCTTGTCCACATCCAGTATAGGCATACCATAGATTGGGCTCGTCTTGTTGGTACGCGCATCGGGGTTGACCACATCGTTGGCGCCGATGACCAATGCGACATCGGCTTGCGGAAACTCCGGATTGATATCCTCAAGATCATAGATCTTGTCGTAAGGCACGCCGGCCTCCGCCAGCAGGACATTCATATGCCCGGGCATGCGCCCGGCCACCGGATGAATGGCGAACTTGACCTTCACTCCCCGTTCTTCGAGGAGTTCGCTCATCTCCCAGATCTTGTGTTGGGCTTGGGCCACCGCCATGCCATAGCCCGGCACGATGACGACTTTCTCTGCAAACGCCATCATGATGGCGGCGTCGTTACCTTCGATCGCCTTCATCTCACCCAGCTTCTCAGCGTCGATCTGGACTTCCACCGTGCCCAGGCCGGAGAACAGGATATTAGTGATCGACCGGTTCATGGCTTTCGCCATCAACTGGGTCAACAAGGTGCCGGCGGCACCGACCACGGTACCGGCGATGATCATCGCCGCGTTATTGAGCACGAATCCCTCGAAACCCACCGCGAGCCCGGTCAATGCGTTGTAGAGCGAAATCACCACGGGCATGTCGGCGCCGCCAATGGGCATCGTTATCAATACCCCGAGCACCAGCGTCACGGCAAAGAACAGCATGACGATGAAGGTCGGCGCATCCCCGAGCACCATAAACAGGCCGCAACCGAGTACGATGATGCCTATGGCGTAGTAGGCGTATTGTTGCTTCTCTTTGTCCAGTAAGGCGCCTCGCTTGAACAACTCCTGTAACTTGCCGAAAGCCACCATCGATCCCGAGAATGACACGGCGCCGATCAACCCACCGACAACGGCGAGGAACAAGGCGCCGGTGCTATGCGTTGCATCGTGCTTGATCAGCTCCACGGCCGCGATCCCAGCGGCGGCGCCACCGCCCATGCCGTTATACAGCGCCACCATCTGCGGCATCCCCGTCATCGGCACCTTTTTCCCGGAAAACCAAGCTGCAACCGAGCCTATGGCGATGGCGAGGATCATCAGTCCGCGGTTCTGCATATCCGGCCAGAAGAAGGTGATCAAGGTCGCCACCACCATGCCGGCTCCGGCCCAAACGATGCCGTCGCGCGCCGTCACCGGAGAGCTCATGCGTTTGAGCCCGACGATAAACAGCACCGCCGCGCCAAAATAAGCGATCTGGATTAGAACATTCATCGTTCTTCCTTATTTCTTCTTTCTGCTGCTTGTGAACATCTCTAGCATGCGCTCGGTGACCACATAACCCCCCACAGCATTGCCTGCCGCCAGCACCACGCCGATAAACCCAATCGTAAGCTGCAGTGGGCTTTGGGGATCTGCAAGCCCTAAAGCCACCATCGAGCCGACCAGCACGATCCCGTGCACAAAGTTCGAACCCGACATCAGCGGCGTATGCAGGATAACCGGCACCCGGCTGATCACTTCATAACCGGTGAACGCGGCCAGCATAAAGATGTATAAAGCGACAAATCCGGTGATCTCGACCATCATGCTCCTCCTTCGACCAATTGGCGGGTGGGCCCATGTTTGATTTCGCCATCGCGGGTTAGGGTGCTATCACGCAACACCTCATCTTCCCAGTTCGGCGCCAGCTTACCGTCCGAAATCATCAAGGCAACCATGTTGTATAAGTTCTTGGCATAGGTTTCGCTCGCGTGTACCGGAACAGAGCTCGGTACATTCAGCGGACCCACGATATCAACGTCGTTACCGCGCACCACCTTCCCCGGCTGGGTAAGCTCGCAGTTACCTCCGCCTTCCGCGGCGAGATCCACGATCACCGACCCCGGTCGCATGGCTTGAACCATACGCTTAAGGATGATTTTCGGCGAAGCCTGTCCCGGGATCGCGGCCGTGGTGATGACGACATCAGACTGAGCAATGTGTTTCGCCAGCATGTCCTGTTGTTTTTGTTTCTCTTCTTCGGTCAGCTCCCGGGCATAACCCCCTTCGGCTTCCGCTTTGATATCGGTCTGTAGAAATTTGGCGCCCAACGACTGAACCTGCTCCTTGGCCGCTGTACGCACATCATAGGCTTCCACCATCGCGCCTAAACGCCTGGCGGTCGCTATGGCTTGCAGTCCGGCAACACCCGCACCGATGATGAGGAACTTAGCCGGCCGGATGGTGCCCGTGGGCGTGGTCAGCATAGGGATCATCTTTCCCAAACGCTTGGCCGCGATCAGCACCGCCTTGTAACCGGCAATTGAAGCCTGGGAAGATAAGGCGTCCATGGCCTGCGCGCGCGAGATCCGCGGGACCAGTTCCATTGCCAACGCCGTGATGCGCCTGTCCCGGAGGCACTTTATCAGCTCGGTTTCTTTGTGCGGATTGAAAAATCCGATCAAGATGCTTCCTGCGCCCATTTTTTGCACTTCCTCAAGCGAGGGGGGTTGCACGCGCAACACGATATCGGCATCCGCGTACACCGCACTGGCATCGTCGGTGATCGTGGCCCCGGCGTCCCGATAAGCATCATTGCGGTGATAGGCGCTAGCACCAGCCTCACTCTCCACCACCACTTGAGCCCCCAGCTTGACTAAACGGCTTACCACCTCGGGCACGCTGGCGACGCGTTTCTCTCCCTCCGTGCGTTCTTTAGGTACGGATATCTTCATAGGCGTGAACCCCTTCGCGATTCGTAAGTAGCGATTACCTTTATTGTTATTCCCCCAGGACTATTCTCCCAGGACGCGCTTTTCCTTGCCATTGGAAGGGGAGAAAGCAACACCGGGCGTGCCCCACTCCTCACCCGTAACCTCGAGGGCCGGGTCCGTATAGCAATTATCGAATTATCAGGTTTATTGTAAAGTACTTTGCCGAAACGGTCGATCTGGAGAGGTGCGATTGCGCCTAGGGATAGGCTGCCCATTTTCACCATGGAGGAAAGCAAAATCGCATTTTTGCTTTGCGATGCGAAAAATTCCACGGATGGAATATTTCGAAGTGCCCTATACAGTAATTAGGCGAGGAACGCTATTTGTCTCCTTTTTGATAAGTCCCCATAAGCCCAGCCTGTTCCAGCACGTGTCCCTGCATTGCCCGCTCAAGTTCTGCCTTAGTTGGCCTTCCGAGTTCGGGCAGCAGGGCGTTTAGCGCATAGAGCTTGTGAAAATAGCGGTGGCGTCCTATGGGTGGACAAGGTCCGCCATAGCCCGTCCGCTTCCAGTCGTTGCTTCCTTGCTTTGTTCCTGGGGGCAACGCATTGACGGCGACCCCTTCCGGTAAGCCACTCGCTTGCGGCGGTATGTTGTACAACACCCAGTGTACCCAAGTTAGTTTAGGTGCCGCGGGATCCGGTGCATCAGGGTCGTCGACAATTAGGGCCAGGCTCTGAGCGGCTGATAGAACTCCAGACCACACAAGTGGGGGAGAGATATTGTCCGCTTCGCAGGTGTAGCGCCTGGGGATCTGGGCGCCGTGGGAGAATGCGGAGGAGGTAAGCGACAAAGCCATGGCGTTGATGCTCCAAGAGATGGCAACAAACGGAGTATAAGGAGGGAGTGATATGATGGCAAACGTGATCGTCGAGTGGAAAAGGCGTTTGTCCAGGCTAGAGCAACCCTGCCGACCACAGACCCAGCGCTTAAGGTCGCAAGCGTGCCTCCCACAATCGAGCGCATTCCTAGAGCAATGATCTCATCTCGGCGCTCGGGCACCATCGCCGCCGATCAGGATCCCCAGGCTTCCGAAATTGGCAAAACCGCACAGGGCATAGGTAACCACCAGCCCCAAAGCACTTTGCAGCTTGGGGGCCATATCGTGCATCATCGGGTTGCGGTCAGGTCTGATTATCGAGCGGTTGTTGCCGCCCTTATATCACGTTTGCGGGCCGGATCGCTTGGGACTTCTACCTGACAGACTGTATTTGGCAGGACCGCCCAAGCCGGGTATGCTTAATGGGAAGAAACAGGTTCCCGCAATAACTATCGGGATCGTCCCAAAGACGCAGGCATACGCTAAGCACTAAACCGAAATGACGCGTTTTGTTTTCATCACCGGCGGGGTGGTGTCCTCTTTGGGCAAAGGGATCGCCTCGGCATCGCTCGGCGCCATCTTGGAGGCACGCGGTTTAAAGGTGGCGCTGGTGAAGCTCGACCCTTACATCAACGTGGATCCCGGGACCATGAGTCCCTTTCAGCATGGAGAGGTCTTTGTCACCGAAGACGGAGCCGAGACCGATCTGGATCTGGGTCATTACGAGCGCTTCGTCCGAACTAAGACCAGCCGGAATAATAATTACACGGCGGGGCGTATATACGCCAATGTGATCCGCAAGGAGCGCCGGGGTGATTACCTAGGCGGCACGGTGCAGGTCATCCCCCACATTACCGATGAAATAAAAGCGTGCGTTCAAAAGGGCGCCGGCGATGCCGAGATGGTCATGGTGGAGATCGGCGGCACGGTGGGCGATATCGAGTCGCTGCCCTTTCTGGAGGCCATCCGCCAGATGCGGGTGGAGCTGGGTTCAGGCCGCACGCTGTTCATCCATTTGACCTTGGTACCCTATATCGCCTCCGTTGGAGAGATAAAGACCAAGCCCACGCAACACTCGGTCAAAGAACTGCGCTCGATCGGCATTCAGCCCGACATCCTGCTGTGCCGTGTCGACCGGCCTTTGCCGGCCTCGGAGCGGCGCAAGATTGCTCTGTTTACCAATGTGGAGGAACGCGCCGTGATCGCTGCCATCGACGTGCGCAACATCTACGAGATCCCTTTGCGCTTTCACCAGCAGAAGCTGGATGCCATCGTGGCCGAGAAGCTGGGCTTAAACGTGCCGGAGGCCGATCTCAGCGAATGGGAGGCGGTCATCGAGAGCATGGATCATCCCCAAGCGGAGGTGATGG
>JBOIEE010000177.1:0-7741 GCA_050740975.1 Gammaproteobacteria bacterium
CTTCATATGACATGGACTTTCACCTTGTTGACAAAACGTCCTCGCGGACGCACTCATTCGCGCCAATCGCCGCTTAAGTTCCAAGAAAAACGAAGCACTACACTAGCGGCACCTACACCACCGTGCCCGGCTCGCCCTTCTTCGCCTCCGGCTCCCAAACCTTCCGGCCCGCCGGCAACAACTCCTCCAACTTCGGCGACTGGGCCCTCGTGTTCGAGTCAACGCAGTGACTGTCGGTCTTCGTGGCGCATCTGCCCCAAACGCCCCGCGTTGCGAGCGCGAGCTCGCCGCGTTTGACCATGGCTGAGCGGCGCTGGCGTCTGCTCGTGCACGTTAATAATCACCCCCGAGTGCGGAAGGTTGGGAAGCGATTATAGGCACAGGGATGGCCGAAGAACGATGCGACGAGCGTGGAGTTCGCTGTAGAGCACGAAGAGCGCGCTTCATATTTCGACGTCAGTTCATCTTGGGGCCAAAGTCAGCAGAGGAAACCTATTCCGGCTGGAAGACTGTACCACTGAAGTGCTTTGGCGTTGTTCAAGCACACGAGGACCTGCCTGTGTCGCAGGTACGCGAAGGAGGGCTTGAGCTCACCTTGCTCGGATTTGTTCTCGACCCTGATGACCCGACTGCCAATGACCGCGAGATTATCAAGCGACTTGTCAAGGGAGGCCAACGACCCGTTGACTTGATTCATGCAACGGCTCGGCTCGGCGGTCGCTGGGTAATGATTTGCTTAGACGATCGAGACGGGGTTCTGTTTACCGATCCGTTTGGCTTGAGAGAGGTATTCTTCTCGACGATCGACGGAGTGCGCTGCGCCTCTCAATTCGGGCATCTGGCGAAAGCGCTTAATTTGCATCCCGATCCGACCATTGATTCGGAGTTTTCGAGCAAACCCTACGCGCGCACGAACCCGGAGTACTCCTGGCCAGGAAGCACCACACCGTTTGCCGAGATTCGGCATCTCACGCCTAATCACTTTCTAGACCTAAGAACGGGGCAGACGGCACGATTCTGGCCTACTAAGCCGTTGCACGCACGCAGGATCGACGATGTAGTCTCGCAGGGGGCGACTCTCATGACTAGCCTTGTCCGGGCTGGTCACAACCGTTTCCCTTTGGCATTGCCTATTACCGCAGGGTACGACAGCAGGACGATCCTCGCTGCTGCAAGAGCTTTCGCGAGCGAGCTTTGGTGCTATACGGTGCGGCGAGAGGGATGTCGACTAAGCACCATGATCTTCGTATATCTTCACTTGTGTTAGCTAGGGCGAGCTTGCCCCATCATGTAGTGAAGTGCCCGTTGACAGTGAGCGACTGGTTTCGCGAGATCTACTGCACCAACACTGATCCTCATCACGAGGAGGCCGGGCGGATTGCGGAAGGGCCTATTCGTGGCATATCCACAGGACCGAGTGTCTCTTAGTGGGCATGGCGGCGAAGTATTTCGCTTATCTTGGATGATGGATGAGGACACCCAACGACCGCAGCGGATTGACGGTAGGGTCCTTGCGGGGCTGTGGGGGATGAGAGACGTTCGTTTTGCTTATCGAGTATTTGATGAATGGCTGGATGACGTTGGCGGGGTGGCCGCCACGACTGGATTCGACGTCTTGGATCTTCTCTATTGGGAGAATCGCGTTGGAAGATGGGCTGCGAATGGGCAAGCTCAGTGGGATCTGGTCCACGAGCGGTTCACGCTGTTCAACTGTCGGGCATTGCTGGAAATCTTCCTCGGCGTCGAGGAAGAATATCGATGCCCGCCGAGATTTGAGTTAAATGCGCGACTTTTGCAGCACCTATGGCCAGAGCTTGCGTCGGTTCCTTTCAACACAGACAGTTGGTTCAGAAGAGAAACGCTGTTGGCCATCTTTCGGAGATGGAAAGGTGAACTGGTCTCGCATTTTTCCGACGGAACTTGACGCTGTCTCACGGACAGTTGAGCGCTTGATTCTCAAGCGCCCTGGGCTGTCTAAAGTGCAGGGTTTCCCACGGCCGGCCGGTTCGGTGGCGTGCCACGACCCGGGAACCGGCCGGCGGCGCTAACCTATGTGCATTCGCGCGAGCGACGATTCGGTTGTCGCGTGGTTAGCCCCGAGCAGGAATTGAACCCGCATCTGGAGATTACAAATCACCTGTTTTACCGTTAAACTATCGGGGCTTTGAGCAGGAATTCTAGGGACTTGGTTCTGCCGCCGCAATCTTCTTACACTCTATTTCCTGCGCGCCCGCCCCGGCAGGTAGCTTAGCCGGTAACCTGGCGGCGGCTAGCTTAACATCTAGCCAGTGTTTTTGGCGGATCTGGTAGTGCGGGTTGAGGGTGGGGCGGAGTCCCTTAGTGTGCAATTGTTCTAGGCGCCGTTGCGCCAGCTTCTCGGTGCTGTATACCCCGAGTGAGACCGCGTCCTTCATGGGTCCAGTGCGGATCGCCATAAAATCCTCTATCCCTCTTTGCCCCAGGTCTGCAAGCTGTTTTGAAAGCGAGTCCTGCGCTCTCCCGGGCGGAAGGTACACCCAGAACCGTCCGAGATCTTCCTTGCATTTCTGGTCTCGTGCAACGGTTAGGGCGCCATGTTTGTTCAGCAAGCTGCCATAGTCCAACGCCGCTTGAGCGGAGGGGAAAGGGCCAATCGCATGGCACCTCAGCCGATTGGGAGCAGATGGAGCAGGAGAGCCGGCAATAGTCAGGACCTTGCAATCAGGAAGCTCGGCTAGGGCGGTCGTGACGGGTTTCTTGTTCTCTGATGACAGCTGTTTTTGCGGCACGGGTTCTTGCTTCGCTGCTCGTTTCACCTTTGGATCAGCGCTTGCTCGCATCTTTTCCACTCGCGGGCTCGGTAGCCGCTCAAGCTCCGACAGCAGTTTAAGGGGTTCCGCACCCAAAACCGCCTGTGGCCGTGGCTGAAGTATCGCGCGTTTCGCCTCGCGACGGTACTCCCAACCGAAATAGAGGGCATTGAGCACCAGCAGCACGATGCAAAACCATCTCATGATTCAGTCCTCGCCACGACCGCCAAACCGCGTAGAATCAACTCGGTGTCGAGTACGGCACGGATGGACAGGGACGGCAACAAGACAGGTGCAGCCCCGCCCGTTAGGATGGTATGGGCAGGCGCGCTCAGCTTCCCTTGTACCTTATCCACGAACGAGTCGATCAATGCAGTGAGGGCGAAGAAGCTCCCGGCCGCGATCGCGTCTTGGGTGTTGTTCGCCAGCAGCCGCCGGCGGCTGCTTCCACTGCCTTTAAGGGCATGGGTCCCAGAGCAGAGCGCTTTTTTCATCAGTCCCAGTCCCGGGGCGATCAACCCTCCGAGATGGTGCCCATCATGCGATAAGGCGTCGATCGTTAGCGCCGTTCCGCAGTCCACAACGCAAGCAGCGGAGCGAAACCGATCCCAGGCCGCGATCAGCGCCATCCAGCGATCCACCCCCAACTGGTGCGGGTTAGCATAACCGTTTTGCACCCCACAGGCTGCTGACGTGACCGTCACGAATCTTGGGGTCATGGCCCATTTCGCCAGGCAGTAGTGAGAAACACGTTCCGCTACTCGTTCACTTGCGACATTGGAAATAAAGATCCGCTGGGGTGGGTTTAGCCCGCCCCAGTGTTCTTCAAGAGCCTTCTGGACTTCCGTTTGGCTGTGCTCGATTGCGCCTTTGCGGGTTAGCGAGCCATTGCGATCCGTAGCCCATTTGATCCGGCTGTTCCCGATATCTACCAGCAGCATTAACCGGCCAGCCGTAAGCTTACCTCGCCACAATGGTATCGTTGCAGATAACCGTCTACGGACAACAGCAGAGCACCATCCGCATCGACGTCCCTAGCGTGACCCATGACCACATCGCCGCTGGGGAGAAGCAAGTGCACAGCCTTGTCGCGAAACAGATCGTATTCCCGCCACTCGTCGCGGAACGATGCAAATCCCTCAGCTTCGTATTCCGGCAGGGCGTGGAACAGCGCCGATATCAAGGCGATCGCCACCACGTTCCTGGAATGCTTTGCCAGTGCCGCCCGGCGCAGATCGGTCCAGGGCTGGTCAACGTGTGCAGCCAAGCGCGTGCTTCCCTGCACGTTTAACCCTACTCCGATCACGGCATGATAGGAACCCCCCAGCTCGCCCCTCACCTCGATCAAGATACCCGCTACTTTTGCACCGCCGCACAAGATGTCGTTGGGCCATTTGACCCCGATGTTTTGCACCCCAAATTCGCCCTTAAGCAGTCGCGCCAAAGTAACTGCCACGGCCAGGCTCAAACCCATGATCGATCCCACAGGGGTGCACACCCGCCAGCCCAGCGACAGACAAATTCCGCTTGCCAAGGGCGCGACCCAACGCCTACCGGCCCGCCCCCGGCCCGCGGATTGAAACTCAGCGAGGCACACATGACGATGAATAGAACCTTGGGCGATGCAGCGCCGTGCCAAAAGCTCGTTTGTGGAGTCTGTCTCGAGAAGGACATCGAACTGTGCAGGGCGGGCGGCACTGTTCTTGTCAAGTTCGGCTGCAATCCACGCGCCGTCCAACCATTCCAGCGGCTGCTCGAGGCGGTAACCCTTGCCATTGACGGCATACACGGCCAAATCGTATGCGGCAAGCTTTCGGATCTGCTTCCAAATTGCGGCTCTCGATATGCCGAGCTGCCGGGCTAAGACCTCTCCCGAATGGAATCGGCCATCGCTCAGGACCTTGAGGATCGCCATTAAGCTCGGGCCCATGAACTGACCCGTCTCAAGCACCTATGGCCACGGGGCGCCCTGGATCAGAACACCACTCGCTCCAGGACCCTGCGTAAAGACGGGGTTCGGGCAGTCCGCTATGCACCGCCGCTACGATGTTGTGGCAAGCCGTAACCCCAGAGCCGCAATAGAAAACCACCTCTTCTGTGAACGTATTCTCGGTCACTCCCTGAAAGCGGTCGCGCAGTTGTGCCTGGGACGAAAAGCGACCGTTTGGGTCGAGATTCTCCCGCCAAAAATGATTGACAGCACCCGGTATATGCCCGGCTACCGGATCAATAGGCTCGTGGTCGCCGCGGTATCGGGCGGGGTCTCGTGAATCGACCAGCAAACGCAGCGACGCGATTTCCTCTATCCGTGCCAGCCGATCGAAGCGCGGCTGGCCCTCGAATAGGGCCACCGCATTACGTTCCTCCCCCGATCGATGCGGCAGATCCGCCCTGAACCATAACGGCCAGCCGCCGTCAAGCAGCGCCACCCCCGTATGGCCCATAAAACGCAACATCCACCACAAGCGAGCGCAAATAGAGCCCTCGCTGCTATCGTAAACCACCACCTGCTTTGTCTTATCGATTCCCAAGCGCGAAAACAGCGCGACCATTGCTTGGGGGCTGGGCAAAGGATGGCGCCCTTTACTCAAACCGGGAAACCCGCTCAGATCCTCGTCGAGATGGACATATACGGCCCCAGGAATATGCGACCTAAGATAGGCCTCCCGTCCGGCCTCCGGTGGTCGCGACAGATCGAAGCGGCAGTCGACGATCACAAAATCTGCATCGCCCAAGTGCTCTTTAAGCGCATCGACGCTGATTAAGGTTCTAAACATAGCCGGGGGCCTTGGAGAAAGGGTAGTATTATAATCCTAGGGAAATTCTGAAAAACCCGTCCTTGGGATTTTTCGGGGTCCTCTGAATTAATCAGAGCTTCCTAATGGCCGAAAGCGAAGACGGTGTAAATCTATGAAGGGCTTTTTCAGCATCCTGTTAAAGGAAGCATTCTAGTGGCTTTGAGTATCGTTATTCTCGCAGCCGGTCAAGGCACCCGGATGCTTTCCCTGCGCCCCAAAGTGTTGCATGAATTGGCGGGCAAGCCTTTGTTACAGCATGTTTATGATGCAGCAAACGTCTTGGCCCCCGCGCGAGTCGTAGTGGTGTACGGACATGGCGGGGAGCGTGTTCGCGAGCGGTGCTCGCAGATAAAAGCCCATTGGGTGGAGCAGCCGCAGCAGCTTGGGACCGGGCATGCGGTACAGCAGGCGTTGCCCTATATTCCCGAGCAAGACCTGGTGCTGGTTCTGTGCGGCGATGTTCCTCTGATCACCGCGGAAACGCTGCAGCGTTTGATCGCGGCTGCGGCCGACAGCGGATTTGGGTTGCTCACCGTCACCTTGGACGACCCCACGGGATATGGACGAATTGTTCGGGATGAGCAGCGCAAGGTAATAGGAATAGTAGAGGAGAGGGACGCGACTCCTGAGCAACGCATGATTAAGGAAATCAACACGGGTTTGATGGCGGTCTCGGCCCAGTGGCTGCACGAGTGGCTAAGCCGGGTGGGTTGTGAAAACGTGCGGGGCGAATACTATCTAACCGATATCGTGACTGTTGCGGCCGCGGCCCGCCATTCGATATCCACTGTGTCACCGAATTGCGAAGCGGAGGTGCGGGGAGTCAACGATCAGGCCCAACTGGCGCAAGTCGAGAACCATTTTCGAGCCCGTCAAGCGCACTCCTTGATGTTACAGGGATTGACTCTCATCGATCCCGCACGCTTTGATTTACGCGGCAAGCTTGCATTTGGCACGGATTGCGTGGTGGATATCAATGTCATCTTAGAGGGCGTAGTTCGCTTTGGTAACCGCGTACGGATAGGGGCTAACACCGTGATCCGCGATTCTGAGCTCGGCGATGACGTGGTAATACTGCCTAACTGCGTCATCGAAAGCTCCTTCATAGACCGCTGTTCACAGCTCGGCCCATTCGCCCGCTTGCGCCCCGAATCGAAGTTGCACGAGGACGTGCGCATCGGTAATTTCGTAGAGATCAAAAAATCAGAGATCGCGAGCGGTACGAAAATCAATCATCTGAGCTATGTTGGGGACACGCACGTGGGGAAAAACGTGAATGTCGGTGCGGGAACGATTGTTTGCAATTACGACGGGGCGAACAAGCACCGCACCGTGATCGGTGATGGGGTGTTTGTGGGATCAGACACACAACTTGTGGCACCGGTTACGGTCGGGGAGGGCGCCACCATAGGCGCCGGAACGACAGTGACCGAAGATGTACCCCCCGGTGTGTTAGCGCTCAGCCGCACACCACAAATCACCATCCCTCGCTGGCAGCGCCCGCAGAAGAAAAAACCTCATTCCTGAGCAAACTGTCAAAACCAGTTAGTTAGGGCTTGCCTTAAACCGTCTTTTTGTGACGCTTTTTGTCGCGCTTTGGCTACAGCAGGAGATTCTCCATACCCCCTCGGCCAAGCAAGGGATGCGGTTTCGATGCAGGCTGCAAGCCCGGATCCTAGGCTTCCATGGTGGATTAGGGATGCTGTGGCATGGTTCTAGCTGTACCCTATCCGTTCGCAACGTGCGTTCAAAAGCAAGAACATTAGATTTTCCCTGGGAGCGGAGAATAGCGAAACACGGTTGCTCGACATGTTCGAACTTCACGAAAAGGAAATACTGGAGACGTTGATCGCTTTGTTAGCGCAATGCGATGAGCTGTTGAACGACTTGGAACAATACAGTCCCAAGTATAACGAGTTGATTAGGGCTACTCGTGCCGCTTATGGCAATGCTTTAGCCGCATACGTCGCCGATTAATGGGCACTTCGATTAATTCGTTTACATGGGTAGCTAACCCTTCAAATAACCAAGGATGATTAAAGTCTTGTAAGTGGTGGTTTGTACATGGCTACCGCTTGTCTTATAGGATGCCGTTTCCCATCGCTGCTTTTAGATTGCGTGGGCAAGCCGATTCCCTGGCTTGCGTCGCTCCAA
>JBOIEE010000178.1:0-16130 GCA_050740975.1 Gammaproteobacteria bacterium
TCGCCGAAGTCACGCCAAGAGGCGACGCTGGAACGGCAGCCTTTTTCGGTTGCTTAGGTTTCTTAGCTTCACGACTACTGCGTTTTTGGCCTTTGGCCATTGAAGTTCTCCTGAATAGGACACGCAGTTAGACATTGTCCAGCTGCTATCCAATTCTCTGGTTGGACATGTTGTTTCTCATCTGGTCAAGAAAAAAGATCCAAGATCATCGCGTAACACTGTACCACGTTACTAGAAGCCTTGAGTGCAAATCATCTTTACGAACAGGTCAAATTTCGCTCTGGTACTGCTTGTAGTGCCAGGCCAGCCCGCGCCGGACTTGCTCTAGGTTTATGTCCCGCCCGCCTTCAAACACCATGCCCACGATGCGCCGATATCTGTCCCGCTTTCGCCACTCGACAGAAACGCAACGGCCATAGGCCAGGTCGGAAAGGCTTTGCTTGGCTCGGCTTCCGAACGGTTGGGATTTTTCCGGGGCGTCAATGCCGGACAGTCGAACCTTGTGCTGTTCGTGTTTCTGGCCCAACACCGTCACGGTATCACCATCAGCAACCCCCACCACGCGGCCCGATAGCGTATCTGCCGCCGCGCTTTCAAAGGCGAGAAGCATCACGGCGACTAACAGTTTGTTCATGGCGCACACGCTCTCATTACCGATTCACACCATGATACCCGGCGCCCGATTTTTGCGAAACAGATTAGGGGAGATTCGCCCGCCAGAGTTTCATCTTATCCGCAATGCCTGCTCATGATTGAAGCTCACCGGCCTCGGCCTTGGCGTGCAGCCGTTCAAAGGTGCGCCAGTGCATCCCCTTGGGCTTGTCCGGCATATCAAGGCAATTCGGATCACCGCTCAATCTCGTGTAGATTTTTTGCGCCCGGCGCATAGCCCGAAAGTGCGCTGCTTCCCGCTCGCTCGAATACGCCAGCCGGTAGCAGTGCCGACAGGCGAAGTATCGCCCGCCCATGTAGAGGATCGCCACGCGCCGCCCGCATCCGACAGCCGGGCAGATGAACCACGCTCGCGTCCCGCCGTAGGTGCATGGCGTCCGCCCAAGATAAACCGCGTTGAACTACCCATCCTTGATGATCTCACGCAAGCTGGAAGGATCACGGCACGTGGCAGATTGCCATTGCCCGAATCGCCCGTCGGTATTCACTGCATCTACCCACTCGGCCATGTACCGCCGCTTCGTCTGGTCTTTTGGCGTATCTTCGCCTTTGATCTCAAGGAGCAAATGTGTCCCGTTCCCCAAACGAATCAGCAGATCGGGCCGGTACTTGTGGATGACGCCCTCGAAGATGTAGATCACCTCGAAGTTGGCCTTCACCGCTTCGATCCGCGTCTTGTGCGTGGGCGGCGGCGGGGGCGTATCGTCCCCGCCCTCGTGGGGCAGGAAGGAACGGCACGCCGAAGATGTTGACGTACTCGGGCTTGAATAGTCCTTGACCCTCTGCAAAGCTCTGTGCATAGGCGTTGAGCGGCTTCGGTGAGTAGGGAGGTCAGATCGACGCCTTCGGCTTTTGCGTTTTGGGCCCGCCCGCACGTAACGAAAAAACTGCCCATAAATGCACTCCGTGCGTCAACATCACCACGCGATCAGACACGCAGGATTGAACAGTCTACAAGCCGTTTTGCTGTGGATTGTTGCCCATGAGTGCCCCACCAGTGCCCCGCGGTTCGGACAAGGCAGGCGGGGTGTCCAGCAACTTAATGATTCTGTGGCTCCCCGGGACGGGCTCGAACCGCCGACCTAGTGATTAACAGGTCTCAAGGTATACATTCCCGACTATTCCCTATTATTCCCAATTGTTTGATTTTACGGTAAACTGCCACTTCGCGCACTGGTCAAACATTCACTGTTTATCCCTCAAAATCTGCCTTTTTCTGTGCACGTTTACACCAGAATTACACACGAAAACCGCTGTATAAACCACTGTTTAGACCAGGGGATTAAATATCCCCGAGTCTCGAAAAACCACTGCGGCAGCCGGGGCTGCCGGAAACTGTAAATATTTTACAGCAGTAGTTGGTAAAAGGGCGCACAATGTGCCTTCATAGAGGAAAAGTGTAAATTTTCTCTAAATGATTTCGCGGCTACTCCCACGAAAAACCAGGATAGACACACCGATTGAATCACATGAACATGCCAAAGAGATCTAACCTCCGTCGTTTTTTTACCGAACGAATTGTACTAACCGGTGGCGGAGCGACAATTGTGTCCGCTAGTTTGGTCACTGTTATAGCTAACGCATTCGGTAAATCAGTTCCCATGCCGGGCCCCCAAGCTGGTCGGCGTGTCAGAAGCGGATTTGTCCAAGGCCCGCGCCATCCTAGCCCATGCCCCCGACAAAGCCGCGTTGGTGCCTGAAGGCTTGTTCTCCTCGGCCAGCTTCTCGCAGCGGTTGGCGTGGCGTTCATTGACTCCAAGCTCGGCGAGTACCTGCTTTTTGGTGGGCGGTGAAATCGTGGCAACGTTGCCGCGTTTCTTTGGCCTGCCACCCTTCGGCCCGGTCCCCTCCAGCTTCGCGCTCAGCTCGCCGAACTTGCGCCAGGCACGCAAAGGCCAGATGGCGATGGCGCTGGCGAAGATTTTCCCGGAGCCTGAGAAGGGCGGGCGCGGGAAAAACCGTATAGTGACTATACGCTTTTCCAAGCAGTACCTCTCGCGCGCCCGCACCGTCCTCGCTCACGCCCCGAAGCTGGTCGATCAGGTTGATCGCGCGGGGTAAATACGCGATCAGAACCCCCTTTCTAGGCGCTGGCGCTAGGCAAACCGCGCGTGTCCGCGCACCCGCTCTGCGCGGTCGGCGGAGTACCTTTTGTTCGACGGGGGTGTGTCCGGGTGTGCGGGCCTAAAAAGGATAGCGCGGCGACTGAAGGAGGTCAGCCGCCGCGCAAGACGGCCGCAAATGGCAGGACGGCACGCCTTTACGGCTGGCGCTATGACGGCCTTTACCCGCTACGTCCGGTTAGCCGCCCGCGTGCCCTATGTGCCGCGACCGAGCGAGGCAGGGATCGAAGTCAATTAGGTGCTGGGCGTTTCTGCGGTTGTGCTCGATGATAGCTTCCCAACGCTTGCCTTCGTCCTTGATCTCATAGAAAAGGTCGGGTTCTAGAACGAAACGAAAACGTTCGTTTTGTTCTAAAACCTTGTCCACTCCCTTCTGCGTCATCCCCACCGCCTCCGCGATCTCCTGCTGGGTGCGGCAGGCCAGCCATAGTTCGAAGATTTTCTTATCGCGCGCGGCCTTGGTGTAAAGAAAGCGCCGGGGCCAGCCTGCACAGAGAAAACAGGCTGGCCGGTTTCGACGCCCGGGAGAAACGATCATAGGCCAGGATTTAAAACGAGACCTCTGAAGTCGAGAATGACGGCGCCAAAATCAAGCGTCGCCTTAAGCTTGAAGCCGTTGGTATCCCAATCCGTATCTGTCTCAATCTGCACCGTCTCTTCACCCGCCAGGTGTGCGATCTCGATGGTATCGGCACTGTTCGGATCGGCGGCCAGGTACCAAGCCGTTGCAGAAGCCGCATCAAGGCGTGCATCAACCACGAGCTGAAGTTGCCGCACCCAGGCGGGCATGGGCGTATCGTTAGACTTCGAGGGGTCCACCAGGCTCGCGATCAGTTGCTCGGCGAGGGTTTCCAGTGCGGCCGGAACGATCAGGTATCTCGGCGGCGTGTTCAGGATCGCCAAGGCTTGAAGTCCGAGTTGCTTGCGCATCGCTGCCCGTGCTGCGCCCAGGCTCGTTACGCTAAGCGCCGCAGCCGTCATCAAGTTTGAGTGCGAGGCATGAAACAGCGCGATCCCATCGCCCAGGACCGGGTTGCTGGTGAGCAGGCTGTAGACAACCTCACATTCCTTACGCGCCGCCGCCGCCCCAAACGCTTGCGGCATACGGGTAAATGCATCCAAGTCATCGTTGATCAGCGATTCTCGCGTGATCTGTAGCTGCCGGCCGTAGGTCACAAGCTTAAAATTCGTACCTTTCTCGGTAAATTTTCCATGCTTGATCTCGGAACCCTCGGGGACTGTCAGCAAGCCGGGCGCCTCGGACATGGCGACGCGATAGGCCAATTTGAAGTCATTCAAAAATCCTTCACGCGTCCACGCTCTATGCGATGCGCTGGCTTCTTCGGTATAGCCGACCAGTAGCGATTTTTCGGCGGCGTTGCGCAGCGTCTCGGGAAAATCACTCGTGCTAAGCGCCGCCCGAATCAGCCCATCGTGACCCAAATGCGACGTGTTCCGGTCGTTCAGGCTAAGACAGCTCTCGGCAATGCCAGCGATGCTTACTCGCCGCATCGCCTTTGCTTGGGGCAGTGGGTTTTTCAGCCTGATACCGGCGCGAAGGCAAATGGCGTCAGATGCTACCGCTACGTAGTCCGAGTCATCCCCGACCTCGATCCGTGGGTTGCCAGCCAACGGACTTGCTTGGCTACCCAAGTGAGCCAGCAAGCGCTCTGAGCACTGGCCGGCGCTCAGAGAAGGATCGGCCAAAACAGCGTTGTAAATCTCTTGCACGCCGCCATGATTGAGAAACGGTTTAAAGCGCATTTGCACGGTCTCGTTGCGCTCGCGAAGTTTGGCGTGAACTTCGTCTTCACTTACCAACGCTGGCTTAGGCATGGCGCTCGGCGCCGAGGTGGTATTAGGTTTCATTGGAACTCCTCGAAATTGAGCCGCTATCTGTAACGGCATTCGTGGGGCAAAACGTTTCAAGCTTGCGACTGCGGGCAACGCGCCCTCGCCGTCGATAACGGCGTCAGCGAAACCGGCCTCTACCGCCTCTTCTGCCGAGTACCAGTGATCGACGCCATCGGATAACAACGCTAAGACCTCATCCTTGCTCATGCCGCTCTTGCTCGCGTACGAACTCGCCATCGAGCTCGCGTATTTATCCAGCACCTCGGCCATTTCGCGCATCTCTGCCGCGTTCCCGGCAGTGACGCCCCAGGGCGCGTGCACCATGAGCAGCGAATTCGCGTACATCTCGACGCGATCCCCCGCCATGACGATCAGCGACGCGATACTGACGGCGACACCCTCAACACTGACAACGATCTCGGCGGGGTGCCGCTTCAGCGCGTTATAGATGGCGATCCCGTCAGCAACCGCGCCGCCATAGGAATTAATCCGAGCGGTGATCCGGCTCGCATCGATGCTGTTTAGTTGCTCGACGATCTCTTTCGCGCTGTTGCTCTCGTCATCAAACCAGTTCGAGCCGATGTCCCCGAATATCAAAAGCTCTGCCTCGCTCCCGCGGGACTGGATACGGTACCAGGGGCCTTTTGCCAGGGTTTTCTTTGCCATGTGGGAAGAATGGCCTAAGAATGCGGAAATGAATACCGCTGATTATTTTTCCGCACGATTGAACGCAGTTGACGGGTTGTTGCTGGCAACTTCGCTTGCAAGCTGGCAGTCCACAAACAGGCGCCCAAGTGATCGAGGGTTGGCGGTGGGGTTGCTCCGGGATATGGCTTGATGATGCTTTTGAACCTGAGCACCCGACTAGAAAAAGCCCGCAGCCTCTCGGCATCGGAGCGGCCAGGGACTAAAGCGAAGCCGCAGCGCAGGGCGTTGTCACGGGCCTTTAAGTGCTCTCTGGTAGCAAGTGACCTCCTACCCCTTCCGCGCAGTCCTAGGGCCACACACAGCGATTTACGCCCGCCTTGGGCCTCGAATTCGATCAGCCCTTGCGCTAACCATCGCCGAACCTCGGGACTCAGCTCGCCCGCGGACAGCTCGCCCTTGAGCTGATCTAACAGCGCGAAAGGGTTAATGGATCGCGGCATGCTCCCGCTCCATCGGGGTATAGCACCACGCCACCGGCCGCCCGGCTTCGAAGGTAATAGAACACGCCACGCATCTGTGCTCGCAACGCAGCCGTAATTGCCCGCTGAAGCGCTCGCTTTCCGCACGTTTGAGCAACTCAGCGGCGCAGGCGGCGCAAACTTGCGGCAGTGGCGGAGCCTCTGTGCGCATGCTTAACACTAGCGCTTCCAATGTGATCTCGCGCTCAGTCGCGTCCGCTTCCGGCGCGATAACAAGGCTGCGGATGATCAGCGCCAACAACCTGCTTGCCTCGAAGAGTTCGACGCTCCTGGTCACGAAGAACGGATGCAGGACGCCCACCAGGTCGTCAAAGAGCTGTTGCGTCGTGGGATCTGCCGTTTGTAGGGTTATATGCGTCACGGCTCAAGCATCTCCAGTTCTTTAAGCGAGATCGGGGGCATCAATTCTTCCACCGAAGGCAACGTCTTAAGGAATTCCTTAGCCTCATTTGTCTCCAACCCATCCGCGGCCAGCCGCGTTTGAAGGTTAACGGACTGCCGGTCTATTTGAACTTTCGTCTGTTTCGCGACGGCGGCCAGGCGTGCTTTGGCCGCTCTGCGCAACTCCTCCCGTCTATCCTCCATGCGACTTTCGCCACGGCCGCGCCAGTGCCACGAGATGCGGGGCCGGAATCGCTCCGGTATGCCAGTCTCTCGGCAACGCTCCGCAACTTCGGCGTCTGCCGCGGCGATGTGCGCGTTCACCGCGTTTGTAATATCTACCCACCGTCGATCATTATCTGGATACACCGCCGATAATTGCTCCTCCACGTCGGCGAGCAGATGCGCGGCGCGTTGGTTAACTTCGTCTCGCGCTACTTTAGCTCTCAGGCGTACTAACTTGCCTATATCACTTCTTTCTTTCTGCAACATGGTAAAATCTCCTCGTTGTGTGTATGTCGTTGCGCGGGGGTCACGCCCCGCGCCCTATTGAAGCTCACCCTCAGTTTCTCCCCCCTCTTTCCCCCTTAAGGCACCCGACACCCGACACTGTGGCCTCAAAGCCGCGCCACTGCTCGTTATAGGGTGCTGAAATGATACTCAGCACCCTAATCAGCCTTTGCTCGGAAAGTTGGCGCCATTGCTCGTTATAGGGTGTCGGGTAGCTTTTGAGACCGTACCCGACACCCTTGATCGGCTATCCATCTGGCTTTCCGGGTTTTCGTCTTTAAGGGTGTCGGGTAGTGTTTCGACACCCTTACGCTTACAACCATGCGGGTTTCAGGCATGAGTGTCGGGTGTCGGGTCCTTAAGGAGGAAGAGGCGAGTGGGTTTTGGTTGCCCGGCTAAGGATTTTTCCTGGTGCTTCCACTCGGCAAGGCGGCGTTTACATAACAACACGCATAGCTTTTCTGCCTCGTTCGCATTCCGTGTGATCCCCGCTCTCAGCATGTCCCTCGGCCTTATTCCCTCGGGGTGCCTCGCCATCCACTGGATCGCCCGCCGTAGCAAAGCCTCTTGGGGTGACTCGCTGAAAAAGGCGTATACCTTCTTCGCCATCGGCCTGAAATATTCACCCAGCTCCCGAGCTGCCCGCATCGACTCCTGTTGCAGCTCGAACGGATCGGCCTTGTCAACCGCCACCAATAAACAGTGGTGAACCAGGGCAAAGCGTGCGATGTAGATCCGAAGCTTCGACCACGGGCACGCGGCATCGAGGGTCGCCAGGTCATCGTCCGACGGCGCTTCGCCACGCCTTAGCTGCTCTGCCCCGATGGCCACAATGATGAGTTGGTGCCTCATGGCGCAAATCAAATCTCGGGTGCTGATCGGCGGCTTGCGTCTTGCGGTGTGTGGCTGGGTGTAGTCACCGGGCCTGTCCGGGAACAGATCCGACAGATTAAGCCCCACGGCGGCGACGATATCCGAGACGCTGCACCCACCAAAACACTTGAGCAAAATGGTCCCGTCATCGCATTTGCGAACGGATAGGGAAGGTTCGCGATCATCGTGCGCAGGACAACACGCCATCCAGCTTCCCCGGCTCCGAGCTTTGAGTTTGTCCAAACGGGTCAGGACGTCATCTGCGTTCATGGGGTTGGGCGAACCTCTCGCCACGACGAGCGGACACCGCCAGCTTGAAAATCAGCCTATGAAGTCGTTTATTTGACTGGATAGCATCTGCCAGCCGCAGCCGCAGCGCGGCGCAGTGTGGGCAGGGGGCTGGCTTAGCGC
The DNA here is from genome assembly GCA_050740975.1 of Gammaproteobacteria bacterium. Classification (GTDB taxonomy): domain Bacteria; phylum Pseudomonadota; class Gammaproteobacteria; order JBOHHR01; family JBOHHR01; genus JBOHHR01. Next base: position 8,012 of record JBOIEE010000178.1, read on the forward strand.
CGGATGTCTGGGCTACACTCTGCATTGGGCGGGCTGGCAACCTCGTCCTTCGTAAGATAAGTCTTGCGGCGGCTTCTAGACTGAGGTCGCCGCAGCCCCATCCACTCACTTCCGGGCGCCCTCATTCGGTTTCGGTCCTCTTCCTTCGGTTGCCGCTCGTGGCGAGCACGCGCGATCCTCGTAACCACTGGTCTACATCCTTTCGGTAGTAGAAGATTCTCCCCACCTTTACGAACGGCGGTCCCTCGCCCTTCGTTCTCATTATTGCCATAGTTTTCTCGGTCAACCCGACGTAAAGCGAGGCGTTGCGTGTGTCCATCCTGCCGTCAGGGAGGATATGAACGCTCGGGGAGCTTGTGACTACTGCCGCCATGGGATCGCCCTCTAATGTGTAAGTTAATGCAATACGAGCATAAGACAGAAATGAAGGTATTGCAAACGCATTCTAGGCGTGTAGAATAAAATAGAATTTCCTAGAAAAGAGTGGAGTGGACACGCCCATGACCGAAAGAAAAGCAAGCAAGTTACAGCGCTCGGAAATTGTCACCATGCGGCTCGATCCGTCGCTGCGATGGGCGGTCGAATTGGCTGCCCGCAAGCAGCGGCGAACGGTATCCGGCTTCTTGGAATGGGCCGCCGCCCTCGCGCTCCATGAGGTCGAAATCGAAGAGAAGCTCAGCGCGAAGACCGCTAGTGATAAGACGTTCGACGCTTTGGAACCCGACCGCCTGATGCGGCTCGCGCTCCGCTTCCCCGAACTGCTGAACCACGATGAACAAGTGATCTTCAAGTTCGTGAAGGAAATGCCAGCGTTCTGGCGTGAAGCCAATGGGCGTGCGGGGTTGAATTTGACACTCGTTCGCGCATGTTGGGAACTCCTTCAGAGGGTCCCAGATGAACAGGCTCCAACACCAGCCGAGATAGCGGCGATCCGCCGTCAAGTAGAAAAGCAAGGAAGCGCTGTTGTCCTTGCCGTCAACCCAGACGATTCGTTTAGCGTGCTTGTGATTGACCGAAACGTACGTTCCTTTACCGCTAAAGGTGAACACCATGCTTAAGTTCACCCGCCTCACCCGTCTTGCCTGCCGTAATCTCGCGCCCGGCGAGAAGCTCAGCGAGCACGGGATCATCTTCGAGCGGCTTGTCATTCGCCTCGTCACTGAGGATGGGCAAGAGCGCCTTGTCCCTGGTGACGGCCGTTACTCAGTAAACATTATGGTGGATGGAGTCCGAATACATCGGGCTATCGGCACGGAGTCCGATGGGGTAACCCGCCAGCAAGCGGAGGATTTCATCGAGCGGGCCCGCACCGACGCGCGGCACGGCCGGTTGAACCTCCCGAAGCGGCGCAAGGTGGTGCTAGGGTTCGCCCAGGCGGCTCGGGATTATCTCGATAGGCTTGAAGAGGAAGGGGGCCGAAATATGCTCAAGAAGCGCCAGGAATTGCGGGATCACTTGATCCCCTTCTTCGGGGATAAACCTCTGAGCAAGATAACTGCCCTCGATACAGAACGTTACAAGCGAACGCGTGTCAGTGCAAAACCAAGCACTCTAAACCGCGAGCTGGCGGTGCTCTCCCACGTGTTCACTAAGGCGATTGATTGGGGATGGATCGACCGCAGGCCGCCCATTAAGCGCCTAAAAGAAGGCCAAGGCCGCATTACTTACCTGCTCGCGGATCAGGCCGCACGGCTGGTGGAAACCGCCAAGCACGATCAATGCTGGCAAGTGTATTTATTCATCGTGATTGCCCTCGAAACGTCGATGCGCCGCACGGAAATCCTGTCCATCCGCCTTGAACACATCGATCTTGATAAGCGGGTCATCTACATCCCGCAGGCTAAGGCCGGGGCCAGGGAACAGCCGATGACTAAGGACCTTGCGGAATTTCTTAAAGCTTACGTTGACGCCGCGACTTCGGGCCAGGCGTGGTTATTCCCGGCTAGCAGCGCAGCCGGCCACGATGAACATCGAGAAGCCATTTCGCCGGGTCGTTGCCGTAGCGGGTCTAGACCCCAAGGAAGTGGTGCGGCATACGCCGCGCCACACCGCGATCACTCACCTGGTCCAAGCCGGGATCGACCTCCCCACGGTGCAGCGCATCTCGGGTCACAAAACTCTTCAAATGGTGGTCCGCTACAGCCATCAGAGCGGCGCGCACATCCAAACGGCGATGGATAAGCTCAGTCAACGATACCGTTCGGGAAAGTGAAAGTTTTCACTCGCACGATTACACAGCGTCATGCGCCACCTGACCAACCTAAGCTCAAGGATCAATCTTTCCATCGAAGAAAAGTTGGCCTATACCAGCGATGAACTGCAGAAACAAACCAGCCCCCCAGAATACTACGCCGCCGGCCTGATTCACTAACCCAACAGCAATTCCAAAAAAAATAAGAACCCAGCCTATTTTGGCCACGTTTCTAGCTTCGAATTCGAGAGAATTACTTGCCATTCCAGAAATACTCCGCTTGCGCAATCGCCCCCAACGCTGCACACACAAAGCCTCCCAAACAAGCTGGCAATAAAGGAATACCTAATACGGTATGTGCTCCAGCGCCGGCCAATGCCCCCAAACCACCCACTCCCACTATCAATAACAGGGCCCTAAAAGGGTTAAACTTATTATTATTAGGCACGTAACATGCCCCTCTTCCCCGGCCTTGCCTGAAAAATTATATCCCTTCTTAAGCTCGCGTTCTATGAACGGCGTTTCACAAGCCACCAAGCGGCCAGCCAGTCAACGATACCGCCCGCTCAAGGGAGAATTTCACGTGCACGATTACACAGGAATTACACAGACTGGGTTTCTCTAGTGGTGGGAATATCATATAAGTTATTGTTTTTATTGGCTCCCCGGGACGGGCTCGAACCGCCGACCTAGTGATTAACAGTCACCCGCTCTACCGACTGAGCTACCGGGGAACGCCGGGCAAATGGTAGCGACCGCTAGGGTTCAGGTCAACGCCGCTGCCAACCGATGTTATCGAGAGAGCGCTTGCGCTAAGCGATCCATAGCCCGCTCCAGGGTTTCCATGCCGGTCGCAAACGACAGGCGCAAGTGGCCCTCTGCGCCAAAGGCCGATCCGGGGACTAAAGCCAGCTTGGCTCTATCCAGGATAAGCTCCGCTAACTCGATATCGCTATGGACGTTATCTAGCCTGGCTATAGCCCCCCGCATGTCCGGAAAAGCGTAAAAAGTACCGGCGCAAGGCAGGCATTTAACGCCGGGAAGCTGTTGCAGGCGCGCCAGTACGTAGTCATGACGGGCGCGAAAGATTCGGCAATGCTCACGCACCAAATCCTGCGGTCCTTCTAAGGCGGCCTGGGCGGCTTTCTGCGCAATGGAGACGGGATTGGACGTGCTTTGCGACTGCAGAGTCGCCATCGCCTCAATCAGCTTCAGCGGACCCGCCGCGTAGCCAATCCGCCAGCCCGTCATCGCGTAGGCTTTGGATACGCCATTGAGCACCACGGTGCGGGGCGCGAGCTCCGGACAGGGACCCAGGATGTTGACAAATGGCTCCTTCCCCCAATAAATGTGCTCATAGATATCATCTGAGGCGATCAGGACCTGCGGGTGTTCCCCCAGCACCTGGCCCAATTGGCGCAGCTCTTCGCGGGTATAGGCCCCACCTGTTGGGTTGCACGGGCTGTTTATGACCAGCAATCGGGTCTTGGGGGTGATGGCAGCGGCGAGCCGCTCTGGCGTGAGCTTGAACTGATCGGCCATGCTGGTCTCGATCACCACCGGATTGGCCTCTGCCAGAAGGACCATATCCGGATAAGAGACCCAGTAAGGCGCAGGGATGAGCACCTCATCGCCCGGGTTAAGCAGGGCTTGCGTCAGATTGTAAAAACTGTGCTTGCACCCCACGGAAACCAATACTTGCTGCGGCGAATATTCCAACCCATTGTCGCGCTTAAACTTATCAACGATCGCCTCTTTCAGCGATGGGATCCCTTCCACCGCCGTGTATTTGGTAAAGCCCTCGCGCATCGCCTTTGCCGCCGCTTCCTTGATATGTTCCGGTGTATCGAAATCTGGCTCGCCGGCAGCCAGGCTGATCACGTCTTCGCCGGCCGCCCGCATCGCGGCCGCCCTAGCGGATACAGTGAGCGTCGGAGATGGCTTGATGCGCGACGCCCGTTGCGAAATGACTAGGTCCAAAGTAACCCCCTCCGCACTGCACAAAAAGCGCTGTACTATACTCGATGTTTCCGTTGGACTGAATCCCCTGGAGCAGGTCCTAGCAGGTATTTGTTCCAGGCCACGAAAGGGGTTCTTTCGGTACTAATCCCGCAGGAGCGGATGGGTAGTTACCCATTTGCGGGCACTTCGATAAATTGCGTCCCTGCAATTTATCGAATCGCAAAGCAAAAAGCGTGGTTTTTGCTTTGCTCCATTGGTCAATCACTTAGGGTGATTGACCAATGTCCTCACATCCCTGTGAGGACGGGCACTCCGAACTAATCGAAGTGCCCTTACTTGATTCGTGACAGTATGCCGTCTAACTGCTCCAGCGAATGATAGTGAATCACCAGGCGACCCTTGCCTTTTGGCGTATGATTCAACGCGACTTTCGCTCCTAAGCGTTCCGATAAGTCTCGCTCCAAACGCCCTAGATTGGGGTCAGGCGTCCTGTGAGTTGCACGGGCTTCGCCGCCGACCTCCGGCAACAGACGGCGCACGAGGCGCTCCACTTCCCGCACCGATAGGCCTTTGGCCACGATCTGGCGCGCCGCTCGCCTTTGGGCTTCGTGGGGCAAGGGTAACAAAGCGCGCGCATGGCCCATTTCGAGCTTGCCTTGGTCCAGCAACCGTTTGACCTCTTCGTCCAGTTCCAGCAAGCGCAGTAGATTGCTCACTGCGGTGCGCGATCGTCCCACCGCCTCCGCGACCTCTTCATGGATCAGGCCAAATTCATCCACCAGTCTGGATAAGGCTTGGGCTTCTTCTAAGGCGTTTAAATCTTCGCGCTGGATGTTTTCGATCAGGGCGATGCTCAGTGCGGCCCGATCCGGCACCTTGCGCACCACCACCGGGATCTCGCGCAGTTGTGCGAGCTGTGCCGCCCGCCAGCGCCTCTCGCCGGCCACAATCTCATATTCGCCCGCAGCAATCGGTCTGACGATAATGGGTTGTACTACCCCCTGCTCGCGTATGGAGGCCGCTAACTCGTGCAGTTGCTCCGGAGCGATCTCGCGCCTCGGTTGGTAGGCACCCGGGCGAATGCGCTCCAGCGGCAACGTGCGCGGCTCCTGATCGCTCCCATCGTCCTCCATCAAGCTTTGCGCTGAACCCAGGGACAGCAGCGCATCCAAACCTCGTCCCAGCCCCCGTTTTTTACTGACCATGCCCTTGCACCTCCTTCGCCGCTGCACCATCCTGGCGCCGCAACATCTCGCCGGCTAAAGCCCAATAGGCCATGGCACCGGTTGAGGAACGGTCGTAATACAAAACCGGCAACCCGTAGCTGGGCGCTTCCGCCAAGCGCACGTTGCGCGGGATCACGGTACGGTAGACTTTGTCACCAAAATGCTTCAACAACTGCGCCGATACCTCGTTGGATAAGTTGTTCCTGGGGTCGAACATGGTGCGCAGCAACCCTTCGATGCGCAGTTCGGGGTTTAACAAATTACGGATCTTCTGTACCGTGCCGATCAGTGCCGATAGTCCCTCCAAGGCGTAGTATTCACATTGCGTCGGGATCAGTAAAGCATTGGCCGCCACCAAGGCATTGACGGTCAGCATGTTCAGCGCTGGAGGACAGTCGATGAGGATGAAGTCGTAATCTGCTCGCACCGGCTCCAATGCCAGTCGCAATCGGGTCTCCCGGCCGAGCTCGTTGATCAGCGCCACCTCGGCCCCGGTCAGATCGCCGTTCGCTGGGAGTAGGTCATAGCTAACGGAGGCGAGGCGGTGACGGGCTTGAGCCACCGTGGCTTCTCCCATAAGCACTTCAAAGCTGGATAGCGCAAGCCCTTGCTTCTCTGCTCCGCTGCCCATGGTGGCGTTGCCCTGAGGGTCTAAATCGATGAGCAACACGCGCCGTCGTGTGGCCCCCAGACAAGCGGCCAAGTTGACGCTGGTCGTGGTCTTGCCGACCCCCCCTTTCTGATTCGCGACTGCCAGCACTGTGGTCATTACCCCTCCCTAACGCCTGGGAGCAACAAATCCTCTGCATTATGGCATAGGAGCGCGCCTTTCTGCCTCTCGTGGGCAAGTCCCAGGTAGTCCACCACAAGCCCGCCGGGCTTGTCGCGGAAGACACGGTTCGCGCGCGCGATCGCCTGCATCAGCCCGTGGCCGCGCATCGGCTGCTCGAAAGCCGATCGAGCGCGGCCTCCTCCACAACGGACTCCCCGAACAGGCTCATCCCCAGATCCAATGGTTAACCGGCTGCGCGAGAAATTCTTCCACCGGTATGCCGTCGCCGCCCACCAGCAGTATGCGCCTTGGCTTGAACGCCTCGGAGAACACGGTCAGACCGGACTGTGCATCGCGGGTACGGCCGCTCTTTACTTCAATGGCGGCGACAACGCGCCCCGCGCGCACATCCCCTGTTCCCGGAGAAATAGCCCAGCACTACCCCTTTTTGCCAAGGAGGACGCCGCATTCTAGAATGATAATGGGAGGGTTAACAGCAGAGGAGGGCGTAAGCTTAGCCTAGATATGAAATCCGCTTTCGCCTGGGGAACCGGGATCTTGCCGCTGCTCGCGGTAGGCGCCGTGCAACAGGATGTCGTGCTTACCGAGGAGTTAGCGTTCGCCTGCCGGTATGCGAGTCCCCACCTTCTTGGTTGCGACTACCGTTTGATCACCTCCGAACCGGTGCGCAAGGTTTCGGCCGAGTTGAATGATCGCGCCCTGCCCGTTCTTGGGAACCGAATCTACCCGCAGCCCGGCCAGCACACGGCGGTAATGGTCTTAGTGGACTCCAGCGCAGCGCAAACAGGCGCTCTCATAACGCATAGGCGCGCGCATCTCCGGAGATTATTCCTAGCGGCCAGGCCTCACCATCGGCTTGGTCTCGCGCGCTTTGACACTGAACTGGACGTTCTGCGGGCGCTTGGCTCTTCACCGCAGGAGTTGTTATCCTCCCTGGATCGCATCGGAGCTTCCCAATACCCAACAGAGCTTCTTCGCAATACGGTGAGCGCGATAAAGCTCTTGGCCGGGGAGTCGGTGAACCGCAGGGCGCTGTTCATTTTCTCGGACGGGGGGTCCGCCGAACCCAATCATCTTAAGGACCTTATCGACAGGGCAAGAGCCGCAGGGGTTGCGATATACGGCGTGGGATATCCGCAAGCGCTGGCGTCGGCTTCGACCCTACACGCCTTAAGGCACCTCAGCGAAGGATCCGGAGGGCTTTTTGTCACCGCTTCCGAAAATTACGAATTACCGGTCGCGTTTCTAAACCAACCCTATCAAGGGGTAGACAACGGAGCCGAGCTGGTGCTCGATCTCTCAGCGGCTCTGATCGCAGGGATCCCGAAGCTTGCCACTCTAACGCTGAGTATTAACACGGATAGTCGGCAGATCCGGCTTCCGATACCGCTCGCGGCATTGGGAGGTGTGCCAGAGGCCGAGTTTACCGCGCTGGAGCTACAGGCCGCTTTGCCAGCGGTACAATACCCGCACCCCTCGAACGCCGCAACGGTACCCCTCGGCCGCCCAGGGGTTGATCTCGCGAATAAGACACCCCCCGAGGTGTGGTTGCGCTATAGCTCCCCCTTTGCGGTCGGTTTTCTAGTTCTGGTCGGCTTGTTGGTTTACCGGGCTGTTAAAGGAGGAGGTAAACGCATGGCATCGAACAAGAGGCTCCCAAGAGCGTTTCTCGTCGCCACAAGTGACGGGAGCGCACCTCACCCGATCACCGGCTCGCCTTGGATCATCGGTCGAAGCAAAGAAAACGACTTGACGCTAAGCGATAACTCAATTTCCCGGCGGCATGCGGAGCTGCGGCGCAAATCCGATGGCCGCTTTACCATCACCGATCTCAATTCTCTGAATGGCCTCTACGTTAACAATATCAAGGTCTTGACCACGGTGCTGCACGATGGCGACCGAGTCGACATCGGCGACATACGGCTGCGGTTTGTCCAGCAGTGAGCG
>JBOIEE010000179.1:0-3380 GCA_050740975.1 Gammaproteobacteria bacterium
CGGCTGTGGCGACTGTCGGGGGCGTAGTGCGCTTGCACTACGCCAAAGGAGGCGCAAATGGCCCCCTGAGCGATGAAAAACCGGCTTCGCGGCCGCCTTTCCGTCCGAAATCGATTCGTATGCACGCTGCACAACCATTTTTTGATTACTTGTTCAGAGGTTCCTTAAGCATCTCCAGATAGGTCGGCACCACGAAGTAGCCGAGCGCCCGCTGACCATCGGCGGTAAGCTCGCGTTCCTTTGACGAAAGAAAGATGATGCGGCGAAAGCGCCCGTGCGGCACCAGCTCGGCGGCGCGGACGGCGAGCGCTGTCTTGCCGATGCCCCCGGGGCCATCGATGAGCGCGCCCCAACCACGGGCCTCTGGCACGAGGGCATCGGCGATCTTTTTCAACTCCGCCTCGCGCCCGAAGAAGTATTGGAGCCGGGGAAGGTTGTTCGGGATAGAGGTGCGCTGGCGCTCGCTGCCATCCGTGGAAGCGGCCTTGTAATGATCCTTGGGAAGCCCTTCGTTCAGGGCGAGGCGTTCAAGGATGTCATCGGCGGTTTGATCTGGGGTCAAGTCATCGAGGTCTGTATAACCGGCGAGGCCATGGAGACCTTGGCCTTCTACACGCTCAAAACGGGTGAGCATGACCTCTCCGACTTGGCGCGCTTTAAGAAGCCCGTAGATGGCGTTCCACTCCAAGCCGCACCATTCCTTCTTGTCGTAGTCCGGGCAGAAGACCACGACGACGAGATCGGCCTCTTTTTCGTAAAGGTCAGGCAGATAGAAGGCGAGGTCACTGCGGGAGAACTCGGGCTTATGAAACTTGTCGTAGAGGATTTTTTCCTCGTCGAAACGCTCTGCTAGAATGGCCGCGACTTGCGCGACATAGTCCCGCTTCTCCCCCGCAAAGGAGAACGCGATGCGGAAGCGTTTGGCACTCATCTCAGCACACATGCCCCATTCCTCGACATATCGCCGAGGAAGACGTCGTATCGCGAGTCACCAGCCACATCCCTGTTGAAAGTAAGATAAGAGAATGATTGCAAAAAAGATCTCTCACGCTCGACTTGGGCCAAGAAGGTCTCAATGTTTATTGTACTACCTTGAAGAGGGTGTTTTTACGCGACGGTGGACTTTGTCGCCAGCGATGCGGCCATGACTGACGAGCAGATCGCCAAGGTTGGAAAGGGTGTGGTATTGCTGCGGGTGACGGCTGGGGAGAGCGTCCTCGGAAACCCCGGGTTACGCCGCTGCGCGGCTAACCCAGGCTACGATTTCTCATGCGCCAGGATCTGGAAAACCTCAAGCCGGCGTTTGAAAACTAGGGGAGAAGGAGTGACAGTCACCATGCGAAGGATCGGATCCCTTTTCATGCTGCGACAGCATCACGCACAGTGTGGATCGTGCGCACAACCCACTCTGTTCTTGCTGCGCAAATCTCCGGTGGGCTATGCTCGCGAGTAAGGGTTGCCCTTACGGATCGAGCAGCCACCCCTTCACGGCATTGATTTGCTCGGCGTTCATCAAGGCAGGCGCATGGCCGACGCCGGTAAACTCGACCAGATCGGCTTTGGGCCCACGCGCTTGCATCGCAGCGGCGGTCTCTCGCGACAATAGATCCGAATCGGCACCCCGAAGCACCCGCACCGGGCAGCGGATCCGATCCCATACCGACCACAAGTCGAAAGAGGCAACACTACTTTGGAAAGCTTGGGCGATCCCGGGGTCATGATGCAAACCGTAATTGCCGCCCGGCAGGCGGCGCGCGCTGTGCTCGGCGAGATGTCGCCATTGCTCATCGCTTAGACTGCCAAAGGGCGCATAAACGGTCCTCAGGTAGCGCTCCAAAGCCGGCAGGTCATCGAAAGTGGGTTCGCTCCCGACATAGTCTTGGATCCGTTTCGTTGAGCCCTCTTCTATGTGCGGGCCGATGTCATTGATTATCATGCGGCGGATCGGCGTCCGTGGCTGAGCGGCCAGCAGCATGCCGATCAATCCACCCAGGGAGGTTCCCACCCAGGCGATGTGCTCTACGTCGAGGCGCCCGATCAGTGCGGTGATGTCGGCCAGATACACCGCATAGCCATAATCGGACGGGTTATCCAGCCAGTCGCTGCGGCCGCGTCCCGGCAAATCGGGACACACCACTCGATATTCCTCCTGCAGTGCGCCGGCCAAGGCATCAAAGTCACGGCCGTTACGGGTTAGGCCGTGCACGCATACCAATACCCTAGGGTTATCGGCGCTTCCCCATTCCGTGTAATGCAGTTTGTGAAATCCCGAGGCGCTAAGCCCTAGAAGATATCGTGAACGCATAACGGGTGGCGCTCCCACGCTTCATGCCCTGCACGTTTTTGGCATCTCCAACAGCAGTACCAGGGCTAGTTTTTCCTTGTTAAGGACGTCTGATTGTACCGCAGCACAAATGGGGCATTGGTCCAACTCGCGGCACCTATTTTACCGCGAACAGCCCATGAGGGTTCAGAACCGGAACCGCAGCTCAGGGCTGAGGAAGTGTACCTCTCATCGGGGCCGGTTTCCTCGATGAACCGAACGGGTTCGAACCGCGAATAGGCACTGAAGATCTACCGCGCGTAGCATGCCGAAGAACAGCGGGGGTCCCAAGCGCCTGGCGTCAGAACCTCTATCGAGTGGATAGGCGGAGACCTGATTCAACGAAGTAGACCCAGGGTACTCACCATAAACAATTCCCATCACCCTTAGAAGGGGAGGCTAAGCGTGAATTCGACGAAGTCAATGGGCTCCGCCGAGCCCGTCTCGCGCAAAAAGCTACCGGGAAAGAAGTGCGCGTAGATCGTGGTCAAGTTGAGATGCCGGTTAATCTGCCAATCCGCAGTCAATGAAATCCCACTTCCAACGTAGCGAGAACGGCTTCCCTCGGGCGAGCGGATCAAGTTATCGCTTGGCCCATAGATCCGTCCTCGACGCTCTGGCGCCAGTAGAAGTTCCAATCGGCGGTCCACGTGTAACCGATGTCCGAGGCCACCGTACAGGCTCGGATGTATCCGCCGCCAAAGCGCCCCCATTGATAGAGGGCCTCGAAGTTATAGTCCCAGCCGCCCGTTCGCGCCCCAGAGCCTCGCGCCCACCGAGTCCGCGTTTCATGATCCCGGCCTTGTGCGTATTCGGCTCACCAGCGAGGAATACGTTAGCCGGCAAGCCTGGCGCGATGCAAGCCTGCCGCACTGCCCCCTGCATCCGCGCGGGGGCTGCTCGTTAGCCCGTCACGGGACCTACGGGCGGCCACCCGGCACCCGCGTGTCGCGCTGGTACTGTCCCCAAGGTCATCGCACCTTCAGCCTACTGCCGGACTGCCTCGCCGCCCGGTTTCCGGGGTCGCTGTGCGCCATCGAACAGGGGGTGGTGCAGG
>JBOIEE010000180.1:0-17933 GCA_050740975.1 Gammaproteobacteria bacterium
TGATCACCTCGGGCATGATGGTGCCGTAATAGCCCATGCCCATCATGGAGATGAACACCCGGTTTCGCTTGCGCATATGGCGCAGATAGGAAAGCACCGCGCGCTCGCTGATGGTGGAGGTCAATTCGAACGGAGTCTCGGACACGATTTTCTCGGGGATGGCCCATCCGATCAGATCCTCAAGCTTTGCCAGCCCCAGGTATCGCACCACATCGGTGATCTGATGCCGATCCGGGCCAATGTGGCGACGGATGAAGTCGCCCCGCATCTCGAGCTCGCCCAAGGACGTGGGCATGATGGGCCTATGTTCCTTTTCCACGTGTTTCTCCTTTGTCGGTGGTAGAGACCGGCGCTCAGCCAACTCCTTCGTCACTTATAGCGATACGTTCGATCGTTCGAATACACACCAAAACTGTAGCCGCTCGATGGAGGAGCCGGTTAGAGCCTCGTCATCCTCGATCGCGCTTGTAGAGAGCTCAGCTTCATGCCGAGGAATCCTCCCATCCTGCCCCAGGCCCACCGGTTGCGGTTAGCGCCGCGCTCGTTGCGACGGATCCAAACCGCAAGGCGTAGTCTTCTAAACTCGGGCTATCGGGTTATAATTCCAATTCCGCGACAAACTAATTTTAAGCGATCCCATGACATTCGTAGTAACCGAATCGTGCATCAAGTGCAAATACACTGATTGCGTTGAAGTTTGCCCCGTCGATTGTTTCCACGAAGGGCCTAATATGCTGGTCATCGACCCGGATGAATGTATAGACTGCACGCTTTGCGAGCCGGAGTGCCCCGTGGAGGCGATAAAGTCCGAAGACGACCTTACGGATAAGGATCAAAAGTACCTCGAATTAAACGCAGAGCTTGCGAAAGAATGGCCCGTCATCAACCACCTCAAAGAGGCTCCTCCCGATGCGGATCAGTGGAAAGACGTGAAAGACAAATTGCACCTGCTTGAGCGCTAAGGCGCGACGCCCCGCCGCTTTTTTGCGCAGGTATTTTTACCGCATTCAAGCTATATTTTAAGAACGCTCTAGCTTACGCGGCGTTTCTTGCAGGGCAAATGTTGCCGCCCTCTGGGGCGTGCATAGCAGCGGATGGGGAAAATCATGCAAGCTCTTGCGATCCAAGTATTAGCCTCCGGGATAGCACTTGTTTCGGCACTGTGGGTCGCCGATCTTGCTGCGGCGGGAGAAGTTTATAAATGGGTGGATGAACACGGCAAAGTTCATTACGGTGACCGCCCTAGGCCAGGCGCCCAATCCGTGCCCCTCAGGGATGTCCCCGAAGCGACCCCCATGCCCAGTGAGCGAGTAGAAAAACGCGAGCGGCTGCTGCAAGTACTCAAAGAGCAACGTCAAGAAAAACGGGAAGAAGCCGAGGAACGAAAAAAGAAGAAAGAGGAGCGAGCGCGCAATTGCAACCTGGCCAAGGATCGACTGCGAAATTATGAACAGGCAGGCACTATCTACGAAATAGACAATGAAGGCAACCGGGTGATCTACGATGAGGAAAAGCAAGCGGCGGCCGTCCAAGCAGCGCGGGATGCCGTCAAGCAGTGGTGTGGAAAAGCATGATCCCCCCGACCACCGTGCTTTATTTCAATGAAATACAATCTACTATATAAATGAGCCAGCGGCGACAAATGTATAGCGGTAATAGGCCTAGTATACGGAGCGCAGAGGGAGAATCCGGATTTCGAAGGCAACACGCCCCTGTCCCCAGGGAGAGCGCTGCGTCGCTATCAGGTCCTCAGCATAATTCATTTATAAGATCATGGACTTATCCGGAAAGCTCGAGTTAGTGAACGTCTCTGACGTGGGGCGGCGCCGGCCACATAATGAGGATTGCTGCGCGGCCAATGCCCGGATTGGGTTAGCGGTGGTCGCCGACGGAATGGGTGGCTACAAGGCCGGGGAGGTCGCGAGCGCAATCGCAGTTTCCTCCATCGTAGAACAGGTAAGAGCAGGACTGGCCGACTTGCCTCCCGGGGAATACGACGATGCGACGGGCTACGCCAAGGAATCCCTGGTGGTGCAAGAGGCCATCGCGAAGGCAAACACAACGATCTACGAGGTGGCTCAGCGCGATCCCCGCTGTGAAGGCATGGGAACGACGGTCGTGCTTTCATTGTTTTACGATGACCGAGTCACCATCGCACACGTGGGTGATTCACGCCTATACCGCCTGCGAACCGACCATTTTGAACAGCTCACTGTTGACCATTCCTTGGTTCAAGAGATCGTAAAGCGGGGATTGCTTACTCCGGAGGAAGCCTTGACCCATACTCCGAAAAACCTTCTTACTAAGGCCCTGGGAATCGAGGCGAGCGTCCAGGCCGATGTATTGGAGGATATCGTTTTACCGGGAGACCTTTATCTGATGTGTACGGACGGCCTTAATGACATGATGGGTGACCAGGAAATTTACTTAATTCTCCAGGAATATGGTGCTAATCTTGTAAAAGCGGCTGAAGAACTCGTGGATAAGGCCAACGCGGCCGGTGGGCACGATAATGTGTCGGTATTACTCGCTCGACCTACGGAACAGTTTTCCGCTCGATCGGGCTGGTACGAAATCTTCTGATTTTAAGGAAACCCTGATGAAGCTCAGAGTACTTCGGTGCCACAGGAAACGTCTCGAGTATGGGAAATGGAGCAGGCAAAAACCGCGCTTTTTGCTTTACGACTCTAAAAAATCCCAAGGATGGAGTTAACATTAACCTCGGATAGGACCGAACGATGGGCAAATTAGTGCTTAGTATGAACGGTGCCGTTCAAGGCGAATATAAGCTGGACAAAGAGCGCGTTTTCATCGGTCGAAAACCAGAGAACGAGATCCAGGTCGACAACTTGGCTGTCAGTGGCAAACACGCCCTAATCGTGACCATCCTGGACGACTCCTTTTTAGAAGATCTCGGAAGCACCAATGGGACTTATGTCAACGGCAAGCTTATCCGGAAAAAACACGCGCTGAGCAACGGCGACGTGGTCGGAATAGGAAAACATGAGCTGAGTTATATCAACGAACATGCCACCGCTGACGACGAAGAGTTCGAGAAAACCATGATCGTCAAGCCCGGCAGCGCGACCGCGGCGGCGGCTATAGCCGAAGCGGCGGAGAAGGCGGTCAAAGAGATCGCGCCGGGGCTACAAGCGGCCACCGTTTCCGCCATGCCGCTGGGTAAAATACACGTACTGAACGGCCCCGTGGCGGGAAAAGAACTGGCGCTGACCAAGGCGCTGATCACCTTAGGCCGGCCGGGGGCCCAGGTGGCCGTGATCTCACGCCGTCCACAGGGTTATTTTTTAACCCATATCGAAGGCAAAAACGATTACGGCCCGCTCTATCCCATCGTCAATGGTGAACCGATTGGCCCTAGGGCTTTTAGCTTGCAAGATCGGGATATCGTCGAGATCGCAGGGATCAAGATGGAGTTTACGCTCAACGAGTGATGCGCATCTCGACCCCGCAGTAGCGGCCTCGATCAGAATCTGGTTTTTCCTGCAGGTCTGGCGGCCTGTCAGCACGCCGAGCCTGCTGGCGGCGACGCTCAGCAAGGCGCGTTATTGGCTCCGGTACAAGGACACCGTGCTCAACGCCCGCCAGCGCAAGGCGCTCAACAAGCTCCTGGACGCCGGACCCGATGGCTTCGAGAGCGGCATGACGACTCGCAAGTACGGTTCCATCAACTCGGTGTCGCGCGTGACCGCTTACCGCGAGCTGGCCATCTGGTGGAGAAGGGCTGCCTCGTTCCGCTGGCCTCAGCGGGGCGGAGTTCCGGCTACACAATTCCCTGGCAACACCTCGCACCGAAGGTTGTTTGATCCGTCGATGTATGCGGGCGTATAAGCATTGGCTTTTGGGTGATACCATCGGCGCCACACCGCCCAGACGAAGTAAACGGCATAAAGGGCGGTTCGAAAATGGACGCCCTGACTGACTACCACGCGAAATACTTCGCCTATGAACTGACCAAGCGCTGCCCGCCCGACAGCGTCGAGAAGCTCGCCATCGCGCTCGTGGATACGCAAGTGGACCTCAATCCGCACCAGGTCGAGGCTGCCCTCTTTGCCTTCCGCTCACCGCTGTCAAAGGGCGCGCTCCTGGCCGACGAAGTCGGCCTTGGCAAGACCATCGAAGCAGGACTGGTGATCTCCCAGAATTGGGCGGAACGCAAGCGCCGCATCCTCGTCATCACGCCATCCAATCTGCGCAAACAGTGGCACCAGGAGCTGAGCGAAAAGTTCTTCCTGCCCTGCCAGATTCTCGAATCGCGCTCATACAACGCCGCCATTAAGCAGGGAGACTTCCGTCCCTTCCAGCCGCAAGACCATATTGTCATCTGCTCGTACCAATTCACGCGCAGCAAGGCTGCGGATGTGCACGCCACGCCCTGGGACCTGGTTGTCGTTTGATGAAGCGCACCGGCTGCGCAATGTCTACAAGCCGGCCAACGTCATCGCCAACACGCTGAAGCAGGCGCTCGCCGACAAGCGCAAGCTGCTGCTGACCGCGACCCCGCTCCAGAATTCATTGCTGGAGCTGTACGGCCTGGTCAGCGTCATAGACGATCACACCTTCGGCGACCTCAAGAGCTTTCGTGAGCAGTTCGCCAACCTGAGCGACGACCGCGCATTCGCGGCCCTCAAGGCCCGCCTGCGGCCGGTTTGCCATCGCACGCTGCGGCGGCAAGTCACGGCCTACGTTCGCTACACCAAGCGCCTGCCGCTGGTCGAGCCGTTCACGCCGGAGGAGAGCGAGGATCGACTTTACAACCTCGTCTCCGAATATCTTCAGCGGGATAACCTCCATGCACTTCCTGCGAGCCAGCGTTCCCTGATCACTCTGGTGCTGCGCAAGCTGCTGGCATCGTCCACGTTCGCCATTGCCAGCGCTTTGGATTCGATGGCCCGGCGGCTCCGCAAACGACTGCTGCGTGAAACGCCACCGCCGCTCGAAGACGAGCTGACGGAAGACTACGAGGCCCTCGACGAGACAGCGGACGAGTGGGGCGACGACACGTCCACCGAACCGCTGTCGGAAGCGGACCGTAAGGCCCTGGAACAGGAAATCGCAGACCTTGAGCGGTTCCGCGAGCTGGCGAGCTCTATCACGCATAACGCCAAGGGCAAGGCATTACGGAAAGCCCTGGATGTAGCCCTGGTCAAAGCTGCCAAACTTGGTGCCGCGCAGAAAGCCATCATCTTCACCGAATCGCGCCGCACGCAGGAGTACCTGCTGCGCGTGCTCGCCGACAGCCCCTGGAAGGACGGCATTGTCCTCTTCAACGGCTCGAACACCGACGAGCGGTCGCGCCAGATTTATGCGGATTGGGTACAGCGCCACGCGGGCACCGACCGCATCACCGGCTCCCGTACGGCGGACATGCGATCCGCCCTGGTGGACTACTTCCGTGAGCAGGGCCGCATCATGATTGCCACGGAGGCGGGCGCCGAAGGTATCAACCTCCAATTCTGTTCCCTGGTCGTGAACTATGACCTGCCCTGGAACCCGCAGCGGATCGAGCAGCGCATTGGCCGCTGCCACCGCTACGGTCAGCAGCATGATGTTGTGGTCGTCAATTTCCTGAATCGCAACAACGCCGCCGATCAGCGCGTCTTTCAACTATTGTCCGAAAAGTTTCGATTGTTCGAGGGTGTGTTCGGCGCGAGCGATGAGGTCCTGGGCGCGATTGAATCCGGCGTGGACTTCGAGAAGCGCATTGCCGACATCTATCAGCGGTGTCGCACGTCGGAGGAAATCCAGGCGGCGTTTGATCAGCTTCAGCTCGAACTGAGCCTCGAAATCAACGAAGCCATGACGCGCACGCGCCAGCAGTTGCTGGAGCATTTCGACGATGAAGTCCGCGAGAAGCTCCGCATTCAGGACGAAGCGTCAAAAACCTACCTCGGGCGGTTTGAGCGCCTGCTGATGCAGCTCACTCGCCACGAGTTGGGCACGAATGCCGAGTTTGTCAGTGCCTCCTCTTTCAAACTGAATAGTTGCCCCTTCGCGGGTGACATCCCGTTGGGGCTGTACGAACTGCCGCGCCGGTCTGGAGAGGCGCATCTCTACCGAATGGCCCATCCGCTGGCCGATGCGGTACTCAGGCAGGCAAAGGGACATGAACTGCCACCCGCCGAAATTCATCTTGACTACGCCAAGCACGACGGCAAGGTTTCCGCGCTGGAACCATTGCGTGGCAAGTCGGGGTGGCTCGCCGTGTCGTTGTCCACCGTGGAAGCGTTGAAGCAGGCTGAAGATCATCTGATCTTCGCGGCCGTTACCGATGATGGCGGCGCTGTAGACGAAGACGTGGCGAGCCGGTTCCTCTCGCTGCCCGGCCGGGTGGTAGATGTTCCAATTACGGAAAGTCCGACTGCGAGCGCAGCTCTTGATATGGCAGCCGCCCGTCGTCAAAAGGCCATCCAGCGACAGATCACTGAACGCAACGCGCGCATTTTTGAAACCGAGGCTGAGAAGCTGGAGGGCTGGGCAGAGGATTTGAAGCTGGGCTTGGAGCGCGAGATCAAAGAACTGGACCGCCAGATCAAGGAGGCCCGGCGCGCGACGACGGCGGCCCCAACTCTGGAGGAAAAGGTGAACGGCCAAAAACAGATCAGGGGCTTGGAATCGAAGCGCGCCGAAAAGCGCCGGTCACTATTCGACGCTCAGGATCAGGTCGACAAGCAGCGCGATGAAATGATCAGCAAGATCGAGGGCATGCTTGCCCAAGGGGCGCGTGCAGAGCGTCTGATGTTGATCCGGTGGCGTCTCCTCTGACGCCGCCGCATGAATCGAGGAGGACTCCGTGATAACAGAGCCAATAATTGTCTGCCCAAACTGCAAAACCACGATCAAGCTCACGGAGTCGCTGGCTGCGCCGCTGATTGAGGCAACGAGGTCCGACTACGAGCAGCGCCTCGCGCAGAAGGACACTGAGGTTGCCAAACGCGAATCGGCTCTGCGCGAGCGTGAGGCCGTTGTGTCAAAGGCCAAGGAATCGCTCGACGATCAGGTCGCCGAGAAAGTGAAACTGGAATGCGCCAGGATCGCGGCCGACGAGGCAAAGAAGGCCAGACTGGCGCTGGGCAACGACCTGGAGCAGAAAGCCAAAGAGGTCACCGATCTTCAGGAAGTCTTGCGTCAGCGCGATGCAAAGCTGGCGGAGACACAGAAGGCCCAGGCCGATCTGATGCGTAAGCAGCGCGAGCTGGAAGACGCCAAGCGCGCACTGGACCTGACAGTCGAAACGCAGGTGCAGGATGGGCTGACTCTAGTGCGCCAGCAAGCACGGGAGGAAGCCGAGGCAAAGCTCCAGACGGCTGTGCAGCAGAAAGACCAGACCATCGGAGAGATGGAAAAGAAGCTTGGCGAAGCCCAAAAGGCACAGGTGGACCTTCTGCACAAACAGCGGGAACTTGATGATGCCAAGCGTGAGCTTGAGCTTACAGTCGAGAAGCGTGTGCAGGAGGGGCTGGACGCGACGCGCATACAGGCGCGTAAGGAGGCCGAGGATCAACTGAAACTCAGGGTCGCCGAAAAAGAGCAGACCATCACGGCGATGCAGAAGCAGATTGACGATCTCAAGCGCCGTGCCGAACAGGGTTCACAACAACAGGGAGAAGTGCAGGAATTGGAGCTGGAAGCCTTGCTCCGTGCACGGTTCCCGCACGATCTCATCGAGCCGGTTCCAAAGGGCGAGCCTGGTGGGGACGCGCTGCATCGCGTCATGAGCCCGCTCGGACAAGCCTGCGGGACAATATTGTGGGAGTCCAAGCGCACGAAGAACTGGAGCGACGGCTGGCTGACGAAGCTCCGTGAAGATCAGCGGGCGGCGAAGGCGGAGATCGCAATCATCATCAGCCAGGTGCTGCCAAAGGGCGTCGAAACGTTTGATTTGGTGGATCACGTCTGGGTCGCGCATCCGCGCGTAGCAATCCCCGTGGCTTTGGCGCTTCGGCAGTCTCTCTTGGAACTTGCGATGGTGCGACAGGCCAGCGAAGGACAGCAGACCAAGATGGAGATGGTCTACCAGTACCTTACCGGGCCGCGCTTTCGCCAGAGGGTGCAGGCCATCGTCGAGGCGTTCTCATCCATGCAGAATGATCTCAACAGCGAAAGGAAGGCGATAACGAAACAGTGGGCCAAACGTGAGGAGCAGATTGAACGGGTTATGCAGGCTACTGTTGGTATGTACGGCGATTTGCAGGGAATCGCAGGCAAGACGCTCCAGGAAATCGAGGGTCTTGAGCTAAAGGCGCTGCCGGGTGGGCAGGACTTGTGAGCACCCTATTTCTCGGAGTGATCAATGTCTTCTAAGCCATCCAACAACCAAACGTCGGCACTTCACGAGATTCTGAAGTGGTCTGTTGGCCGGCCGGACTGGCAGCGAGATGAAATGATCAGCAAGATCGAGCGAAAGCTTGTACAGGGCACGAGGCTGGGATCACTATTTCTCGTGCGTTGGGTGCTCAGGTAGCACGCTCGCAGTTGGGCAGCGGAGGATAAAGAATGGCCAAGCAGCAGCAACATTTCCCGCGCGGAGCCGAATGGCGGCAGTGGGACCTCCACGTGCACACACCAGCTTCCTTCGAATGGAAGGGTGGTAAGCGCCTCGCGCAAATGAGCAATGCCGAGAGAACAGCCTCATTGGATCAAATGATCCTGGCGATAAATCAGGCGCAGCCCGCCGTCTTTGCGCTGATGGACTACTGGACGTTCGAGGGCTGGTTCGCTCTCAAGCGGCGATTGAATGAGCCTGGCGCGCCCAAACTAAACAAGACAGTCTTTCCGGGGATTGAGCTACGGCTCGCGGCCCCAACGGTACGATTGAACGCACACGTATTGTTTTCCGACGAAGTAGCAGATCAAGACCTTCGCGATTTCAAGTCAACCCTGCAAGTTGAGATCGTGTCACGGCCGCTGTCAGATGCTTCCCTCATCGAACTGGCGCGGAAGGTTGGCGAAGACAAGTTGAAGCATCACGGCTTCAAGAAGGCGGCAATCGACTCAGATGAAGGTCAAGCCCTCTTGGCCGGCTCCACTATCGCCGAGATCAATTGCGACAGCTACAAGGCAGCGATTGAGAAGGTACCCAACGGCCAAGCGGTGGGCTTCATGCCCTACGATACGAGTGATGGTCTCGAAGAGGTCAAGTGGCAGGATCACTATGCGTACTTTCTCGGCCTGTTCAATACGTCGCCCATATTTGAGTCTCGAAATCTCGATCGGCGCGGAGCGTTCGTCAACGAGAAGACGCCGGGGAACGCCAAGTGGATAAGGCAATTTCAAGCGGGCCTTGGGAATGTGCCAAGGCTTGTTGTCTCCGGCAGCGATGCACACCGCTTCAAAGGAGTGAAGGGTGACAATGACAAGCGAGGCTATGGAGACTACCCGTCCGGAAAGGCGACCTGGATCAAGGCGGACCCGTCGTTCCGTGGGCTGCTTCATGCCATCCTGGAACCCGCAAAGCGTTCCTTCATCGGAGAGCGTCCTCAAAAGATGTCTGAGGTCGCTGAGAACAAGACCTTCTACATCGATACCGTCGAGGTAAAGAAGGCTCTTGGAAGTACTTCTACCGGAACATGGCTCGATGGCTGCAAGCTGCCGCTAAACCCTGATCTGGTCGCGATCATTGGAAACAAGGGGAGCGGAAAGAGCGCGCTTGCGGATGTCCTCGCGCTGCTCGGCAATTCTCGCCAGAAAGCGCATTTTTCTTTCTTGAAGAAGGATCGCTTCCGCGGAAAGTCAGGTGAACCGGCCAAGCACTTTGTCGGGACGTTGACCTGGTGTGACGCAAGCAACGAACAGCGAAACCTGAATGACGATCCGCCCGCTGACAGGGTCGAACTTGTTCGATACATCCCACAGGGTCATTTCGAAGAACTGTGCAACGACCATGTCTCCGGTCGCTCCAATGCCTTTGAACGCGAACTTCGGGCCGTGATCTTCTCCCACGCTGGGGAGTCCATTCGTCTCGGAGCGCTCGACTTTGACCAATTGATTGAACAGCAGGAGACGAGTTTTAGGGACCGGCTAGGCGAGTTGCGTAAGGACCTCAATAAGCTGAACGACGAAATCTCAGGCATAGAGGATCAGCTGCAGCCAGATGTGAAGCGTTCGCTGCAAGAGCTGCTGATTCTCAAAGCAAGGCAAATCGAGGAGCACAAGAAAATCAAGCCAACCGAGGTGCCTAAGCCCGCCGATGAACTCAGTCCGGAGCATCAAGCCGCTGCGACCGCATTGGAACAAATAGCTGCGAAGCTAAAGGTAATTGAGCAGCAAGCAAGCGCGGCCTTGGCGTCCGGTTCAACGCTAGCTCGAAAACTTAAGGCGGTGCAAAACCTGCGTGAGCGGATGCGCCTGCTGGAACGAGCCTACAGGCAGTTCGAAGACGACACGGCCAAGGACTTCGAAGTCTTGGGCTTGAAGCCAAGCGACTTGGCTGTGCTTTCGCTCTCCAGTCTGCCGCTTGATCAAATTGCTTCATCAATTCCCGCCGAGCAAGAGGCTTTGAATGCCGCGGCTGCCAAGGATGCTGAGGACAAGGCAAAGCTGCAATCAGAACAGCTCACCCTCAGAGCAAACCTCAATGCGCCCCAACTGGCCTACCAGCAAAGTCTTAAGGCGCTTGATGAGTGGTCCGTCAAACTTGGTGCATTAACCGGTACGCCGGACGCGCCGGAGACCCTGAAGGGCCTAGAAGCTCGGATTGCGCAAATTGATGAACTTCCCCAAAAGCTCACAGAACGTCGAGATCGGCGACTCAAGATGACTGGAGGCATCTTTGACGTCCTCGATGAGCAACGGCAGGCGCGAGCCCGACTGTTCCAGCCGGTACAGGACCTGATCCAAGCAAATAGTCTGATCAGGGACGACTACAAACTGCAGTTTCAGGCGACCCTGGGAGGGTCATCGGATGCAGTGGCGGACTCCCTCTTTGCGCTAATTAAACAGAACTCCGGCGAGTTTCGAGGAGGCGATGAGAGCTTCGCCGCCGTAAAGAAGGTCGCCGAACGCTACGACTTCAGCAATCGGTCTGGCGTTCTCGGTTTCGTAAGCGAGCTAAACGACAAGGTAGCAGTTGCGGCCGCAGGGGGTAACCAGAAGGCCATCGGGATCGCCAATGCGCTTAGAAAGGACAAGGTTGCCAGCAAAGTCTACGACCTGCTGTTCGGCCTCTCGTTTTTGGAGCCGCGCTACTCGCTACTGTTCCAAGACACTCAAATCGAGCAATTGTCCCCGGGGCAACGCGGCGCGTTGTTGCTCATCTTTTATCTGTTGGTTGACAAAGGGCGTAATCCAATCATCCTCGATCAACCTGAAGAGAACCTCGACAACCAGACAGTTGTGAGCCTGCTCGTGCCAGTGCTGACCGAGGCCAAGAGAAAACGCCGAATCATCATGGTCACGCACAACCCAAACCTAGCGGTTGTGTGCGACGCTGAGCAAGTTATCTATTCCAGCTTTGACAGAAAGAGCGCATTAAAAATCACATATCTAGCCGGTGCGATCGAGAACCCTGCAATCAACTCGCATGTTGTGAACGTGCTGGAAGGCACCAAGCCTGCGTTCGACAATCGGCGTGTGAAGTATCACTAAGAAACCATGGCCAAGCAGAAACTAGAACTGACGTGGATTGGTAAGGAGAACCGGCCCAAGTTGGAGCCGCGAATTCTGCTGGAAGACCCGGACAAGTCGTATCACGCGCAGCATCGCGTGACCGCGCATGACCTGTTCGACAACCGCCTTATCTTCGGCGACAACCTGCTCGCCCTGAAGGCGCTGGAGTTTCCAACGGTCACCGACTTCGAGCGCGAGTTTCCCTCGCTCTGCTTTGCTTTAGCCACCGGCGTCGGTAAGACCCGTCTGATGGGGGCGTTCATCAGCTATCTGCATCTGGCACATGGCATCAACAACTTCTTCGTCATGGCGCCAAATTTGACGATCTACAACAAGCTGATCGCGGACTTCACGCCTAACACGCCGAAATACGTCTTCAAGGGGATCGCGGACTTATCGGTCAATCCGCCCGCAATCATTACCGGCGACAACTACGACCAGCGCGATCCCGCAAGTGGGCTGCTGTTCGGCGGCGTCCGCATCAATATCTTCAACATCTCGAAGATCAACTCGGAAGTGCGCGGCGGGAAGATGCCGCGAATCAAGCGGCTTTCCGAGTACATCGGCCAGAGCTACTTCGACTATCTGGCGGGCCTGGACGACTTGGTGCTGATCATGGATGAGTCGCACCGCTACCGCGCGTCCGCCGGTGTGCGCGCAATCAACGAGCTGAAGCCGATCCTGGGGCTTGAGCTGACGGCAACACCGTTTATCGAAGGCGCAAAGGGAGCTGTTCCCTTCAAGAATGTGATCTACGACTATCCGCTCGGCAAGGCGATGGGCGACGGCTTTATCAAGGACCCAGCCGTAGTCACGCAGAAGAGCTTTGATCCACGCCAATTCTCAGCCGAGCGGCTGGAGCAGATCAAGCTGGAAGACGGTATCCGTTTGCACGAGAGCGTCAGGGTGGAGCTGGAGACCTATGCCCGGCAAAACGAGAAGGCCATCGTCAAACCCTTTGTACTGGTGATCGCGCGCGACACGACGCACGCGGGCCAGCTACTCCAATGGATTCAGTCGGAGAAATTCTTCGAGGGTCGCTATCGCGACAAGGTGATTCAGGTTGATTCCAGCAAGACCGGCGCGGAGGAAGACGCGATGGTGCAGCGTCTCCTTGCGGTAGAGAAGACGGACGAGCCGACTGAGATCGTGATCCACGTCAACATGCTCAAGGAAGGCTGGGACGTAACCAATCTCTACACGATTGTCCCCCTGCGCGCCGCGAACGCGCGGATCCTCATTGAGCAGTCCATCGGTCGCGGTCTGCGGCTCCCCTACGGACACAAGACCGGCGTCACCGCCGTGGATAGGCTGAACATCGTTGCGCACGACCGGTTCCAGGAAATCATTGACGAGGCCAGCAGGCCGGGTTCGGTGATCCAGTTGCAGCAAGTCATTCTCGATCCATCGAAAGACTTGCAGAAGACGGTGACGGTGGTCGCGCAATCGAACCTACAGCACCAACTCAGCAGTCCGGCTCAGGTCAGCATCGCGGGAACCGAGGTCTCCGGCGCTCCCGCGATGGCGTTTGCGACAGAAGCCGAACAGCGCATCGCCAACCTTGCTTATGAAGCGATCAAGCGGCACGAATCTCTCCCGACTTCGACCGGACTGCTGGCGCCAGAAGTTCAGAAACTGCTGCTCGCGGAAGTGAAAGCGAGCTACACACCCGTCCAGCAGGAGCTTCCCGGCGTTGCCGTAACCCCCGACATCGGCGCAATTGTCGCCAGAACCACGGAACTGGTGGTCCAGCAAACGATAGATATTCCTCGAATCCTCGTGGTGCCCAAGGGTGAGGTCACTACGGGGTTCAAGACCTTCAAGCTGAACCTATCCGGCATCAACTACCAGCCGGTCGCCCGAGACCTTCTGATTCAGCATCTTCGGACGCGCCAGCAGGACACGCTCAGCGTGACCAGCGCGCAATATCGGGAACAACGATTGAAGGATCACATTGTCCGCGCGCTGATGGATTTCGATGACATCTCCTACGACGATCACGCCGACCTGCTCTACGACTTGGCGGGTCAGGTTGTCGCCCATCTGCGCGGCTATCTGTCGGAGGAGGATGCCCGCAACGTCCTCCAATACTACGAGCGGCAGATGGCAGAATTCCTACACACGCAGATGCAGCCGCACTATTGGGAGAAAGTGTCCGGCTACGACGTGGTGGTAACCAAAGGTTTTTCTGCGTTGAAGCCGTCGGCGTTCACGGCCTCGGCCACCGACAAAGTGCGCGACTTCCACCAGGCGGTCGAGGATAAAGCTCGGATCGCGCAGTTGGTCTTTGGCGGCTTCAAGCGTTGCCTGTATCCGGTGCAGAAGTTCCAGTCCGACAGCGAACGCAAGCTAGCCATCATCGTGGATCGGGAATCGCTCAAATGGTTCCGGCCGGCAAAAGGGCAGTTCCAGATTATCTACAAGCTCGGCCCCCATCAGTTCGAATACCAGCCCGACTTCGTTGCCGAGACCACGGACAGGATCTACATGCTGGAGCCGAAAGCCCGCAACGAGCTGACCTCCGACGAAGTGCAGGCCAAGAAAGCCTCAGCCGAACGGTGGTGCGAGCTGGCAGCGGCCCACAGCAAGGAGAACGGCGGCAAGTCGTGGGAATACATGCTGATCCCGCACGACGTGATCGCGGAGAACATGGATATCGCTGCGCTGAGAAACTCGTGTCACGCAACTCAACGCCACACCGGCTGAACTTTGGCGAGTAGTCGAACCTTGGTGGGCCTGATAGGCTATAGAAATACAAAGTTTATACAAAGCGTTTACTAGCAACATCCAATGCTAACAGGCGGTGGTTGGGATAAAACCGGAACTCTGGTCATAGACCAAGGCACCCACGCCTCCAGGGCGTTGTTGTTCGATCGATCCGGGCATCTTCTCTTCAGCCGCTTTCAATCCATCGCACTGCATCGATTCCCAGATGGTCGAGTAGAGCAAAATCCGAGGGAGATCCTCCGGTCGGTGCACCATGTCGTATCCGAAGTATTAGAGCACGCTAAGAGCCGTAGGGTTACGATCAAACAGGCGGGGCTCGCGACCCAACGCTCAACCATCGTCGCCTGGCACCGGGAAACGGGTGCGCCACTCTGTCAAGCGCTGAGCTGGCAAGATACCCGCAACAAGCAGCAGCTGGCGCCACTGCGCGATCGGGCCGAGCAGGTGCAAGAATGGACCGGGTTGCGCCTGTCACCGCACTACGGGGCGAGCAAGCTCGCTTGGTTACTCGAGCATGAGCCGGCCGTGCGGACGGCGGCGGCCCAAAACACCTTGCTCCTAGGCCCTCTGGCGGCTTTTCTGCTTTACCATCTATTGCCAGAGAAACCGCTGGTGGTCGATGTAGCCAATGCCGCCCGCACTTTACTGCTGAATATCCAAACCTGTGACTGGGACCAACGGTTGATGGCCTGGTTCGGGATCCCAAGCCGATTCCTACCCCAATGCCGGCCCATACGGCACGTTTACGGCCTGTTAGCCAATACGGAAATCCCGTTGACTGCGGTCAACGGCGATCAGCCAGCGGCGCTATTTGCCGAGGGGAGCCCCGATCTCGGTTCGGCGTTTATTAACATAGGCTCAGGTGCGTTCATTCTGTTCCCGACCGCGAGCACGCTGCTGAGACACAGAAGCTTGCTGAGTGGACTGGCCGACTGTGACGGAGTTGATCGAGCCTATTACCTTGAGGGTACGGTAAACGGCGCGGCAACGGCGCTGGCGTGGGCGAAAGAATACTATGGTGCCCAGGGTGTCGCCGGAAATCTCGACACCTGGCTGGCCGCGGAGCCGGAGCCGCCGGTGTTTATCAACACCATCGGTGGCTTGGGATCGCCCTGGTGGGATCCCGAGCTTCAACCCCATTTCCTGGACCGCACCGAAGAAGCCTGCCGCCGGCACCCTGAGGCGTGTCTCGCGGGGGTGGCTGAAAGTATCCTGTTTTTACTGCGGGCGAATCTCGATGAGGCGCAACAAGCAGGATTGACGCTACACTACATTCGCGCGAGCGGTGGATTAGCACGCAGTGATCGGCTGTGCCAGGGTCTGGCGGACCTCACGCGACTGACGGTCTTGCGCTCCCGGCAGAGTGAAGGAACCGCGGCGGGCATAGCCTGGCTTGCTTCTGGAAATCGATCGTTTTTTGAATCGCTTCCCGCCGACAGCTTTCAACCGAAAAGCGATCCCAAGTTCGAGCAACGCTACACACGTTTCTTGGCCGGGATAGAGGACGCCCGTCGATGAGCCTAAGCGAGCGCCTGGTCGCCCACCGGGGCTATATGGAACGCTACCCGGAGAACACGCTGTGCGCGCTTAAGGCGGCTGCCGATGCGGGTGCGCACATGCTTGAATTCGATATTCAATTGACGCGGGATAAAGTGCCCTTTCTGCTGCACGATGCGACCTTAGACCGCACCACCGGTAGCAGCGGGCGCATCATGGAGCTTCAAGCCGACGATCTGGGGCGCTACTCGGCGCACTATCCAGAGCGCTTCGGCGACCGCTTCAACCCAACGCCTATCCCGGCGCTTTCAGAGGCTGTGGCGCTGTTAAATGCGCTTCCAGAAATAACCGCCTTTGTAGAGATCAAACGCCAAAGTCTTTCTCACTTTGGGATCCCCACGGTGGTCGACCGGGTAATAGGTGATTTGCAACAGGGGCGGTTTGCTTGGGTCTTGATCTCCTTTCGGGCGGATGCGCTGCGATACGCGCGGCAAGCCCATGGGGCTTTGATCGGGTGGGTGTTGCCGGAGAACTCCCCCGTCACCCAGGGCGAGGCCGAAACATTAAACCCCGATTACTTGTTCGGCGACAGCGAGAAGCTAAGCGAAACTGGGTTCGGGTTATGGCCGGGTCCCTGGCGTTGGTGCATCTACGACATCCGCGGGGCCGAAGAGGCGTTAACGCTCTTTACCCGCGGAAGTCACTTGATCGAGACCGGGTGCATCGGCGAGTTGATCAACTGCTTGCAGAAAAAAGCGTTACCGTGATCGATGTCGCCATCATCGGCGCCGGAATTCATGGCGCCGGGGTCGCGTTAAGTGCGGCTGCGGCGGGATATTCGGTACATCTGTTCGAACAGTTCGATTCCCCCGCACAAGGGACCTCCAGCCGTTCCAGCAAGTTGATCCATGGTGGTTTGCGTTACCTGGCCGGCGGGCAATTCGCTTTGGTCAGGGAATGCCTGCGCGAGCGCCGCATCCTCCTGCATAACGCCCCCGATCTGGTGCGCTTAGTCTCCTTCTATATCCCCATCTATAAACACAGCCGGTATCAGCCGATCTGGGTGGCCGCCGGTCTGAGTTTCTATGCACTGCTCGGTGGACTGCGGGCCGAGACTCGCTTCGCTTGGGTGCCGCGCAAAGAGTGGAACACGCTCGACGGATTGAATGGGCAACAGCTCAGTGCCGTTTTTCGTTATTTTGACGCCCAGACAGACGACGCCCTGTTAACCCGAGCGGTCCTGACCTCAGCGACAAACTTAGGGGCGGAGATCCACTTCGCGAGCAAAGTCAGTTCCATCCAGCTCAAGCCAAGCGCTTGCGCTATCCATTTCGAGAGCCAGGGCCGTTCTCAAAGCTGTCAGGCACGGGTAGCGATAAACGCCACAGGACCTTGGGTTAACCGGCTACTCCAGCGCGTTGAACCGCAAACCCGGCAACTGTCGGTTGATCTGATCCAAGGAACCCACATCGTGGTACCGGGCGCCCTTAGCACAGGGGTCTACTATGTCGAAGCGCCCAGCGACAAACGCCCTGTCTTCATCATGCCCTGGCGCGGCCATACCCTAATCGGCACCACCGAAAAGCGTTTTGAGGGCGATCCGGCCTTTGTCCAGCCCACCGCCGAGGAAGTCTCCTATCTGCTCGCGACGCTCGCGCATTACTTTCCCCAACGCGCGTGCCTGGAAGCGGATATCCTCGAGGCTTTCGCAGGCTTGCGTTGCCTACCGATCACTCGTGGTCCGCTCAGCGCGCGTTCCCGCGAGACGGTTTTGCTTACAGACCAGAAGCAGCGACCCAGACTGCTGTCCGTGTACGGCGGCAAGCTCACCGCCTTTCGCGCCACTGCGGAAGCCGTGCTGACTCGGATCCAACCGAATCTTCCCCAGCGAAAGCGGATCGCGGATACACGCCAGATCTGCATTGGGCACTGATCTATCATAAGCCGACGCCCAATAATCCGGGATCCCACCAGAAGTTTGCGGAAAAATACAAGCTGCCTTTTCCTTTGCTGTGCGATCCGGGCAAGAAGATGATGGAAAAATACGGCGCCTACGGGGAGAAAGTGATGTACGGCAAGAAAAC
>JBOIEE010000181.1:0-2294 GCA_050740975.1 Gammaproteobacteria bacterium
GGTGGGGAAACACCGCACGCGAGAGCAAAAACGCGCTCAAAAGATTGTTGTTAAGCTCCATGCTCCAGTCCTCCAGGCTGTGATCGACCGCGCTCTTGTACCGCGTCAAGCCACCCGCGAGATTCACCACTAGGTGGATGTTTCCGTAATGATCGAGCATGCGCTTGACAAGCGCATCGACCTGGGCCCCAGCGGTGAGATCAGCCGCCAGGGCGAGCACCTTCGCCCCCGCTGCCTCCAGCTCTTTGGCGCGCGCCTCCATGTTTTTCTGCGAGCGGGCCGCGATCCCTAAGGCGGCACCCTCCTTGGCTAAGGCCTGTGCCACGGTTTGCCCGATCTGCCCGTCCTGGCTCACCCCGCTGATCAAAGCAACTTTTCCGTCCAATAGTCCGCTCATGGGTATATCCTCCGAGAAATAGAGCCAACGAGACAATTATCGCGAGTATACGCTCATATTCTCATCCGGTGGATGGCCGGATCCGTTGCACCGGGGGCGGCTATCAAGTGCTAGTATGCATGTATGCATTCAAGGCTCTGGCGGTCGATGCATTCTATGGAGGCAAAGTTACCGCTATGAGTGAAGCCCAAGCCTAGACGCCATGAGCCTGCGAGATAAGACCTTGTTCATCACTGGCGCTTCGCGCGGCATCGGCCTCGCCATCGCATTGCGCGCCGCACGCGATGGGGCGAATATTGTGGTCGCGGCGAAGACGGCCGAGCCCCACCCTAAGCTACCCAACACCATCTACAGCGCCGCGGACGCCATTCGTCAGGCAAGAGGCGAAGCCCTGCCGATCGCCCTAGACGTACGGGATGAGCGGGCGGTCGGGGAGGCCGTGCGCCAGGCGGTCGAGCGCTTCGGCGGGATCGATATCTTGGTCAACAATGCGAGCGCGCTCAGTCTCACCGGGACGCTGGCGACACCGGTAAAGCGCTTCGATTTATTGATGGATGTAAACCTGCGCGGCACCTATGTCTGCTCACAAGCGTGTCTGCCTTACCTCGCGAAGGCCGACAACCCGCATATTCTCACCTTATCGCCCCCGTTCGATCTCGATCCAAAATGGTTTCGAAAGCACCTGGCCTACACCCTCTCCAAATATGGGATGAGCCTGTGCGTGCTCGGGATGGCCGAGGAATTTCGGCATGCCGGGATCGCGGTCAATGCGCTGTGGCCTCGCACCGTGATCTACACCGCAGCCTTGGCGCTGCTCGGGGATCTCGTCAAACCGCAGAACTGCCGAAAACCGGACATCGTGGCAGACGCCGCCTATGTTATCCTCAATCGCCCAGCCAAGAGTTGCACCGGCCATTTATTCATTGACGAAGAGGTGCTAAAGAGTGCCGGGGTATCCGATTTTGCGGGTTATGCCGTCGATCCCAGTGCCGAGCTCTACCCCGATCTTTTTATCAACGATTGATTCCCATGCAACGGATCATCCATCGCAAGGGCGATCGTGCAGACGCTTTAGGTCCTCGGGGCGCCTCAAAACAGCACCGCGGGCGATCAACCGCTGCATGTCGGGCTCGGCTAAGATATCCCCGATCGCTCCCACCTTTCCAGCAATGAAACGCAGTATTTCGGCGTGTTCGCGGCTCAAGCTTGATCGGGATGGTGTCCGTGCGGCTCAAGAGATCTACCGCGAACCTATCTGCTTCGATTTCGTTGCGCTGCGAGACCAAGGGATCCACGCTACGGTTACCGGGATGCCGGAAGCGCAAGTGCCCCAGCTCATGGGCGAGGGATCGGTCCTGCCCGTACGCGAAGAATTGCACCGCCTTGCGGAATGCCTCGGAATCACCCGCCTCGGCACCCACTTCTGCCCACAGCCGAAAATCGTCAAACGGGACCCAGTCCTGGCCCCAGAGGCCCTGCATGAGGTGCAGCTTTGTGGCCAGTAGGCAACATTAACGGCTAAGCCCAATGATCGCAGTGAAATTTTCTGGGTACGGAGAGCTAGAAGATGTCCAAGAACGTGGAGCTAAGTGCCGAGGTAACTTGGGGAGGATCCCGAGCGGTTTTGGGGCGAGCAGGCGCAGTTGTTCGTGAGCTGGTTCAAAGATGATAGGGATCTGCTTGGGTGCTTATTTCGCCGCCAGCACCTTTGCCGTGCGATTGTAGTCTTTCGATTTAACCCACAGGATCATACCGTAGCGACCGTCACCTGAAGCGACCGCGTCAGCGGCGGTGATGTTGATGCCCTTTGCCCCCAGCGCGGAGATGGGTTGCTCGATTGCGCCGACCTCATCAGTGCCGCGAATGAGAAATCCCTTCCTGGGCTTGCTCAGCTTCC
>JBOIEE010000182.1:0-11891 GCA_050740975.1 Gammaproteobacteria bacterium
AGCGCGGCGTGGGTCCCGCTCCTGGCACGCGTTGCAACTGGAACCCACGCTCAGATACATCCAGCCGTCAGGGCCAAAACGCACGCTGCGGCTCCAGTGGGCGCCACCGCCGGGCAGACCGGTGACAATGCGATCGTAGTTACCGCTCACACCTCGGGTGCGGGCATCGAAACGGATCCGCCCTACCGCGTTGGCTTCGGCAACATAAAGCCAACCATCGTATATATCCATGCCATGTGGCCGATTCAAGCCAGTCAGAAGATCACGACGACCATCGGCTGAGCCATCACCATTGCTGTCACGCTCAAGAAGTACGATGCGCCCCGACCCTGGCAAGCTCACCAACAGATCTCCGGTGTCCGTAAATTGCAGGATACGCGCGCCGGACAATCGGCTCGCGTGAAGCCGAATGGAAAAGCCCGCAGGCACCCGGAGGCGATCTTGGATCGCCTCAGCCGAGGGCGGGGCGTTGCCCCAGCCAAGTAGTGCTACGGGTACGTTCACCGCGAACCGCTCGGGGAGCAGCAGCCAAAGGATGGCGGCGCCGACAGCCAGATAAGCAAGATCACGAAACAGCCGCTTCATATCGGATCTAGGACGAAACTCGCTAGACGGTCATTGGCGCTATGCATCAGCAAGGAGCGGATCGGGACACTTGTGCTCCGCGGGAAGAGATTAGAGATTAGGGGACAGACCTGGTCTATCCCCTACTATTGTCCCCAACAACTGAATTGCCCCGGCAATTGACAAGAAACAACGGATCCACAAGATCACACGATCCAGAGCCAAAGTTGTGCGCATGGTTGCGACGCTCACGGTGAAGAAATGCCGGTCAACGAGATCACGCGGTTCCGAAAGTCCACGTACTCGTCACCCGATTTCCCGTCGATCTGCGATAAGCGGTAGAACCGATTGGTCGAAGGACTCTCCCTGCGGGCCATGCTGAGATCGATGCGATCAACGTTCACAACGGTCCAACACTCATGAAATCCGGCCGCTCGCGCCTTCTGGTGACTTTTTTCGGCTTCACCGATACGGTTATGGATGTTGGAGAAGTCCATCCCGCCCTTGACCTCTATGGCGATGATATTTCGATACGCGTCAGGGGCCATTTCTTCCCGAATGATGATGTCGGGATCGGAAGAAAACTCAATCAGAACGCGACCACCCGCGGCATTTCTGAGCTCGATGCAGATCGGCTCAGTCGTGACGGCCGTGTGAGCAACGATGCTGCTAATCGCATCGAAGACTCTCACGATGCCGGCTAGGCCCAATTTGACGTTGTGCCTTCCGCGAAGTAGCGACCCGACAGTCAATATAGCAAGGTCTTCCAGCAATTCTCGGGTGATGCGATCTACCCCAACCCCATCGAGTAGCGCAGCAGCGGAACCGACCAGGGCAGAGCAAAGTTCATCGAGCCGCTTGGCTTGGCCTGCGGTAAGGACGCCCTTCTCCTCCATGGATTTGAACCGTGCGAGACCGAACTGTGCTGTGTAGAACGCCTTCTGACTGAAGCCGAGCAGCAGACGGTAATAACCGAGGAGGCGGGGTGAGCTGGACAGCAGCCTTGGAACGGCGAACATTAGCTCGCCGCGAAGGCCCCGAGTCGCCAGCTCGGTAAGGCTTACGCTTGGGACAAACTGAGCAAGCTCGGCATCGATGCGCTTGATATCGAGCTTGCCGACGGCTTCACTGAGGGCTTGTTGCAGATACAGGCCGCGAATCTGCTCAAGCGCGAAAGCGAAGTCAATCTGTAGTTGAGGAACGGGTATTGAGATAGGCACACTACGCGACCCTCACGACCTGCGTGAAAAGCGCTCCTAATCTCTCAGCGGCAAGCCTGACGTACTCCGGGTGCAGTTCGATGCCGAGGTAGTTACGTCCGGTTTCCTCGCAGACAAGACCGACTGTCCCGGAGCCGAAGAAGGGGTCCAGGACATAGTCACCGGGGCGGGTAGACGCAAGGATGCATGGCCGAATCAGCGCGAGCGGAAAAGTGGCCGCGTGTGGCAAGGAAAGGGGTGCCGTATTCACGTTCCACACCGAACGCTTGTTGCGGCCGTTGACCCCAAGAATCGAAGTTCGATCGTAGTAGTATTGCTCGCGTTTGCTCAGTAAGAAAACGTACTCATGGGCTCGGGTTGGGCGGTCCTTTACGCTCTCCGGCATCGCGTTGGGTTTGTGCCAGATGATGTCGCTGCGTAAGTACCATCCATCCTCTTGAAGGCGGAGGGCGAGCCGCCAAGGAATACCGAGAAGGTCCTTGGGCTTGAGGCCTTCAGGCGTGTCCGGGCGGACGTCCATAGCTCGCGCAGCGTTTTTCTTGTCCGGGGCGCGCCACCCCCGATTGCCGCTCGTATATCCGTCCCCGATGTTGAGCCAAAGCGTGCCGTCATCCTTAAGCACGCGCTTAATCTCGGCGAAAATTGCTACGAGGCGATTTAGGAACTGCGGGAGCGTCTCTTCGAGACCGATCTGGCCGGGCAAGTTATAGTCCCGAAGCCCCCAGTAGGGAGGCGAGGTGACGACCGATTGAACGCACTCATCTGGGAGCTGAGCCAAGACTACGTGGGCGTCGCCTTCGATGATGCAAGAGGATTCGATACTTAGTGAATCCGGAGGACTGATCTTAGCTTGCTTCAACGGTGCCTCTCACGATATAGCCGATTCTTGCTCATATTCTAACCCGTGGAGCCACGCATTTTCTTTTCACCTGACGCCTAATTGCAAATCTTTCGTAATGCACACCAGCGGTGTCTCCTACTGCCACCATTTCTCATTGAACTTGTCCGCGGACATTACGCCCGTAAGCGCCGCAAAAGTCGCTACGATCTTTGGTGCATCAAACGAAGCTACAACCTGCACTTCGCCTTTGTTGATCCAAAGTGCATCGCTCACCTTCTTGGTGCGGCCTATCTCCTCCC
The DNA here is from genome assembly GCA_050740975.1 of Gammaproteobacteria bacterium. Lineage (GTDB taxonomy): Bacteria > Pseudomonadota > Gammaproteobacteria > JBOHHR01 > JBOHHR01 > JBOHHR01. Next base: position 2,925 of record JBOIEE010000182.1, read on the forward strand.
GACATCGAGCAGCCGTGATCATGGCTGGGGCTCTTTGCACGGTTCCGTTCCAACCAACACCGACGTACAGCCCCGCCTGCTTCTCGCGATCAAGCACTCCACGCGCGATGCGATTGGCCACCGGGTGGACTTTCTCAGTTTCATCGAGCCAATCGTTACGTTCGAGATCGTTTATGTGCTCATGGACGATGATGTGCATTGCATCCATCACATGGCCAGGCAGACTACTGGCACCCCTAAAACGATCAGGATCTTCAAGCAATTCCAAGAAGTCCTTGCGTTGGAGGTACTCCATCAGCAAACCCACCAATTGCTTGCAATGATGGTTTCGCGGGGCTCGCTGCAATCCGATGGTCCAAGGGATGGATTGTTTCTCGGTGAGATACAACAAGAAAGCCTTTCCGTATTCCTCCTGCGCAAGGATACAGAGGGCATATGCGGTCGGGAACCGATGCATCTCCTCAAGGAGCTTGGCATCCTCGAACAAACGACCAGCATTCTCCAACCCTGCGATCGCCGACGTGCGAAGGTTTGTCGTCTCCATTGGAGTGAATGCGTGCAAGGTGGCCTAACTATGCTTCGTCATGCACACCGAGCATGAGCAGACTGTGTTTTGCATGTTGCTTCAATGTGTTATCAGCGGTTCTGAAGAATAAAGAAAAGGAGGATAGACCGCAAGGCGTGCTATATGGCCGATCTGTCGTAAAAGAAACGGGCGCCTGCTTATGTTTTTGAGAGGAAACAGCGTAAAAGTAGCGAGTTAGCCAAAACAGTTGCGAAGGTCTCATGACACTGCAAGGGCAATCCTGTGACCTGCTATGACACAGCCTCACAGGGAAACAACTGGCGCCGCGACGCATGACTGGTCTTGATCGCCCTTTTCCCGGCCATTCCGGCGTATCAAGGTACGGGGCAGCGCGCGCAGCGCGGCCCCCGCCGATATTCGCGGTAGGCCGCTAAGGATTGTGGCCGAGAATGCCTCTTAAAGCGCGGGGCAACGCCCCTGATTTCTCCTTATTCGTCTGTTTTTCCCATGTATTTCCACCTATCACCGGCGCTGGCACAGAGCTTGTTGTACCTCGCTTGTGGGGCCTACGCTCCGCATTTATAAACTCGATTAAACAACACCCGAAAGGAGAGGTAGATGAAAAACTCGCATGCGATCGTGAACGCGGCCGTTGCCGCGCTTGTTGCCTTGACGGCGATCTCGCCGGCCTCGGCGGCTGATAAACCCAAAGGCGAAAAGTGTTATGGTGTGGCTAAGGCCGGCAAGAACGATTGCCAGACCGCCGCCAGCGCTTGCGCCGGTTCGGCCAAACAAGACGCCGATCCCACGGCGTTTATCTACGTCCCCGCGGGCACCTGCGACAAAATCGCAGGGGGCAGCCTGAGCCCAAAGCAATAGGCCGAGGAAATGCGATGAAGCGTTACGCTTCGCACATTGCGCATCGCGGTCTGATCCCGGCTCGCGCCGGGATCGGCCTGCGGGCCGAACACTATGCGGCGGTACTGGAACGTTTACCAGACCTCGGGTGGCTCGAAGTGCATAGCGAGAACTACTTCGGCGCCGGCGGCGCTCCTTTGGACTACCTGGGACAGATCCGGTCTCATTATCCCTTAAGCCTCCATGGAGTGGGCCTCTCGCTGGGATCCGCGGACGAGCTCAATGGGCGGTTCTTCGGGTTCGGGACCTAAGAGCGTCTCGCGGAGGCAAAGCCCATGTCTTGTGCGGTGAAAAAACAGCATCCCCTCGAGGCGTATACGCTCTCCCGCCAAACGGCCTTGGTCACCGCGTCCGGCACTGGGATCGGCGCCGCGGTGGCTGAGGCTTTGGCAGAGGCCGGTGCGACCGTAGTGGCGCATAGAGCCCAGCTTTGTAAGGACTACGCTCAAAACGAAGAGAGGATAATGAGCTTAAACGCCGATCTCTCGCAAGAACAGGAAGTTAAGGCGATGTTCGACTACATCCGGGAACGGTACGAGACCTTGGATATCCTGGTCAATATCGTGGCCATGCAACAACCCAGAGCGCTTAGCGAAATGGGGCTCAAGGACTGGCAGACGATGATCGGCGCCAATCTCACCGCGGCTTTCCTCTGCGCACGCTATGCGTCAGAAGAATTTATCCGCCGCGGCGTAGTGCCCGAGCGTTCCGCGGCCAGCGGCAAGATCATCAGCATTGCTTGCGTCTATGATACCCTGCCCTCGATCGGTCCAGCCACTCATCTCACCGCCCAGGGTGGAATGCAGATATTGACCACGGCCCTGGCGCAGGAGCTTGCCCCTTATAAGGTGCGGGTGAACGCGATTGTTCCCGGGGTAATCAAAACCTCATGCGAAGGCCGAATTGATCCGCAACAGGAGGCGCGGCTGCTCGAACGCATCCCTTACGGGCGCTTAGGGGAGCCTCAGGACATCGCACGCACCGTGCTATGGCTTGCTTCGGATGCCTCGGACTACGTGACCGGCGAAACGGTCTATGTGAACGGCGGGATCCGCCTGCAATCGGGTACCGCAGAGTGCGGATCAGGCATAACTCGCGTTTAACGAATTACCAAGAGGAGAACCACCATGTTTCGTGACAAAGTTGCCGTCATCACCGGCTCAACCAGCGGCATAGGCTTAGGGCTTGCTCAGGGTCTCGCTAAAGCGGGGGCTCATGTAGTGCTAAACGGTTTCGGTGATAAGGCCGAGATCGAAAGGGTGCGGGCCGAGATCGCGGCCCAATCCGGCGCCAAGGTTATTTATCACGGCGCCGATATGAGCAAGCCCGATCAGATCGCGGCCCTGATCCGAGAGGCCCAGGAGTTGCTCGGCAGTGTCGATATCTTGGTCAACAACGCCGGGATCCAGAAGGTTGCGCCTATCGAGGAGTTCCCGATCGATAAGTGGGACGCAATCATCGCCATCAATCTTTCCTCGGCTTTTCACACCATACGCGCCGCCGTGCCGGGGATGAAAGCCAAGCGCTGGGGGCGGATCATCAACATCGCTTCAGCTCATGCCTTGGTCGCCTCACCCTTCAAGTCCGCCTATGTCACGGCTAAGCATGGGCTGCTCGGCCTTACCAAAACCGTGGCCTTGGAGTTGGCCGAAGCCGGGATCACCTGCAACGCCATCTGCCCCGGCTATGTGCGCACGCCTTTGGTCGAAGGGCAAATCAAGGACACGGCTAAAGCGCGCGGGATCACCGAGGAGCAAGTGATCCGCGATGTAATGCTGGGCGAGCAGCCGACCAAGCGCTTTGTTGCCGTGGAAGAACTGACCGCGCTTACGGTGTTTTTATGCGGTGACGGAGCGGCCTCTATCACCGGCACCGCCCTTCCTGTGGACGGCGGCTGGACAACCCATTGACCATTGATCATTGACCTGGGAGAGTCACCATGAAAGCAGAAAGTATAGTGATGCAAGCATCTATGCCCATCGCGAGTCCGAGCTACCCGCGTGGCCCCTATCGTTTCATCGACCGGGAGTATTTCATTGTTGCCTACCAATCAGATCCCGAAGCCATCCGGGAGGCGGTGCCGGAGCCGCTGAAACCGGACGCAAGCAATACCGTCCTGTACGAATTCATTCGCATGCCGGACAGCTCCGGATTCGGGGACTACACCGAGTCCGGGATCGTGATCCCCTGCGTGTTCCGGGGTGAGCCCATCAACTTCACCGCCCAGATGTATTTGGACTGCGAGCCGCCGATCGCAGGAGGGCGCGAGATCTGGGGATTCCCCAAGAAGCACGCCAAACCCGTATTGAAAATAGAGAGCGACACCTTGACCGGCACCCTGGACTACGCCGGCCAGCGGGTGGCGCTCGGCACCATGGGTTACAAGCACGAGAACCTGATCTGCCCGCAAGGCAATCCCATGCGCTGCGACCCGGCCGCGATGGTAAAAAAGATGAGTAAGACACAGGCTAACCTCAAGCTCATTCCGGACGTGGACGGGCGGCTCGCCATCGCACAACTGGTCGCCTACAACTTGAGCGATATCCGGGTCAAAGGCGCTTGGAGCGGTCCGGCGCGGCTGCATCTGGTGCCGCACGTGAACGCCCCGGTGGCCGATCTACCGGTGGTCAAGGTCTTGGAAGGCACCCATTTCATCGCCGATCTCACCCTGCCTTACGGGCGGGTGATCCATGACTATCTGGCCGAAGCGACAGGAGAAATAAGCTATGCGCGCACAGCCTGAAAAGCCCCGGGTGGTGATCGTCGGCGGCGGGTTTGGCGGTCTAGCCGCCGCCAAGGCCTTAGCAAACGCCGCGGTCGAAGTAACGCTGATCGATAAACACAATTATCACCTGTTTCAACCGCTGCTCTACCAGGTGGCCACCGCGGCGCTCACCCCCGCGGACATTGCATCCCCCATACGCGGGATCCTGAGCGGTCAGAAAAACGCCACCGTATACATGGATACCGTGGCCAAGATAGAGGAACGCGAAAAACAGGTGCTGACGGAGAATGGCCGCCGCTTGCCCTACGATTATCTCATCCTCGCGACCGGGGCCGAGCACAGCTATTTCGGCAAAGACCATTGGGAAGCCTACGCACCGGGCCTCAAGAATCTGGATGACGCGACGGAACTGCGCCAGCGGATCCTGATCGCCTTCGAACGGGCGGAGATGGAGCACGATCCGGCCAAGCGCGCGGCCTATCTGCGCTTCGTGATCGTGGGCGGGGGACCGACTGGCGTCGAGATGGCCGGCGCCATCGCCGAGCTGGCACACTCCATCGCCCATGACTTTCGTCATGTGTCTACCCATTGCGCGCAGATCCTGTTGGTCGAGGCGGGGCCGCGCGTGTTGCCCCAATTCAGCGAAGCATTGTCTGAGCGGGCGAAACGGGATCTCCAGGCAATGGGCGTGGATGTGCGGGTCAACACGCGCGTGGAAGACGTAGGCCGAGGCTTAGCGATCCTTAACGGAAGCCGCCTAGAAGCAGAGACTTTGATCTGGGCGGCCGGGGTCAAGGCCTCACCGGCTGGGCAGTGGCTCAACGCCGCCACCGACCGGGCAGGCCGCGTTTTGGTCAACCCGGATCTCTCGGTCCCGGAGCACCCGGATGTCTTCGTCATCGGTGATGCCGCCGCTTTCACGCCTCCAGGATCCGAACGCGCCTTGCCAGGGCTCGCGCCGGTAGCCAAGCAACAAGGCCATTTCGTGGGCGCGCAGATCGCAGCCAAGATACGCCGGGACTCTCCGCCCGCGGTGTTCCGCTATCGGAACTACGGCACTATGGCGACCATAGGCAGAAACCGCGGGATCGCGGATCTGGTTCGGCTGAGGTTCACCGGGATCATCGGCTGGTTGCTGTGGGGTGTGGTACACATCTATTTTCTGATCGGTTTTGGCAACCGCCTGATGGTGGCTTTGCGCTGGTTTTGGGCCTACCTCGCTTACCAGCGAGGAGTGCGCCTGATCACAGGCATAGACGAGAAAGCAGAGGAAGAAGAACATGACAAAGACCAAATCCGTGGATCCAGCGCTCCAGGGCGCGCGCGCCTGGAACGCGTTGGATAATATCATTCAGGAGTTCCAGTCGGGGCTTGGGAGCGGCCCGCCCACCAGTAACACAGCCGCGTCAGCCCGCGACTGGGTTACGGATCCTCCCCATCCCTTGCAAAAGCCCTTGGATCAGATTTGGAAGAGGCAGCAGCCGTCATTGAGCCTGGCTCCAAACGCCGATCGTGCTGGAGCGATAGGCATTGCAGAAGCGCGCGCGCCCGATGCGATTCGGCTTGAAGGCTCTGGAAACCCTGTCCAAGAAGGCTGATCAGGGTCTTACTGAGATCCCTGCAGCGCCAAGAGCTACTAACCGGGCATGCTTTTCGGTTTATCCGAGTTGCTTCGTAAAGCGATTCGCCACTAAAGGAGGTAGAACATGAGCTCGGTGGTTACGCCCATCATTTGCCCGGTGTGCCAAGGAGAGAATCCAGGAGATGCCGTGTTTTGTCAGAACCCTGTCTGCCACAAGGCGCTGGGGGAATTCTCGTTCGTGACCGAGGAATTCGCCGCTAAAAGCTCTTGGCTAGAAAGGGTCGCAGACCGCGTCACGCGGTTTACCGGCCAGCCGCATTTTATCACCGTGCATGTAGTGTGGTTCGGTATTTGGGTTGCTCTCAATACCGGAACGCTCGCCATCTTAGGCACTTTCGATGCCTATCCCTACAGCATGCTTGGGATCCTGTTGGCGATAGAAGCCATCTTGATCACCAGCTTTCTCTTAATCAGCCAGAACCGGCAAAACGTTTATACCGACAAGCGGGCGGAGTTGGACTACGAGGTCAATGTCCGCTCCTACCGCAAGCTTAAAGAGTTACAGGAGACGCTGGGCGCCCTCACCCAACAGCTAGCCGCGCTGGAGGAAAAACAAGTTCGATGAATTGCTGGGCTTCGGAGGATCTTCGACGGCACCGTGCCAAACTCGCGAGACAAATGACGCATGCCGGCAAGGCCGCTTTGACTCACGGTACCATTCGAAATGGCCAACTTATCCACAAGTTGTGTGGGTAAGTCTGGTAATAAAAAAAAACGCCTGCGACGAAATGACGCATCGTAGACGTTTGTCTACAGCCTTTTGTCAAAGGGTTACTGGGGGTTAAGCCATGGAGGACGCCGTTTAGACTAGGGCGATGAGGCTCGGCACGGAATGTGGGTAACTACACGAGCTGGCGTTCCAAAGCCCCTCCATGAATCCCCGTCGTATAGCGTACGGGTGCCAATCGCGGTAACATTTCCTCTATAACAGCAGTGGGTCGAAATCATCTTCCAGGATGCCGAAAGGACTCGGAAGAAACCCAGGAATTTTCATTTTTAGCAGTACGAAGAATCCAGGTTAGCATCACAGCCCAGCCTTATGGAGAAGGAAACTTTGCTACGGAGGAGTACCGAAGCGGTCACACCGGCACCGACTCGAAATCGGTTGGGGGCACACCGCCCCACGTGGGTTCGAATCCCACCTCCTCCGCCAAATCACATAGTTACATAAATAAAGTTCTTCGCGCTGTAATGGATATAGGATAGCATAGTGCATAGTGTAGTGCATGCCTAACGGGTCCATTAGCGATCGAGTGCAGCTTCCGTTTCGGCCAGTATTTCTGTTATCGCTGAATGGAGATGATTAGGGGATGCAGGCGCGTAAGGACTTCCTCGCGCACCTGCATTACGGCAAGGGCTACAGCAAAGAGACCTGCTACGGCTATCACTCGGATTTGGGGATCTGGGGGCGGTGGCTTACGGAGGCCGGTAAGGACTGGAAGCGGACCACCCATATCGACGCCGAGCAGTTGGCCGCCTGGCAGATCAGGGAGCGGAGGGTGAAGCCCTACATCGTCTCCCGGCGCTCACGCTGCCTTTCGAGCTTCTACAAATAGGCGCTCAAGAACAACCTTGCCGAGAGCGACCCAATTTACCTCGCCGACAAACCCAAACGCCCGCAACGGATCCCCGTGTGGCTGGAGAAGGAAGAGCAAGCGGCGCTGCAGAAGGCCGCCCGGAGCGTGGACGATCTCCCCGAGAACATTTCCGGCCGCACCCGCGAGCACATCAAAGGCGTGCGCCGGCGCTACGACTTTCTGTTCGGCTTCATACTGAATTCCGGCTTGCGGATCTCGGAGGCCCTGCGGGTAAAGGTGCGCGACGTGCGCCTTACGGATGGCGTGGCAAGATCGGTGCGAGTCATCGGCAAGGGGAACAAGGAGCGGCTGGTACCGCTACCCGAGGCCTTCGGCCAGGTGTTCGGCTATTGGCTCAGCGATAAACCCAAGGAGGATTTTGCGTTCGCGAAGGAGCAGGGGGGCAAGGCGCCGGGACCCCATGCGGTTCGAGCCTATCTGCGGCGACTTATCGGACGAGCCGGTATCGACAAGAAGGTCACGCCGCACAAGCTCCGGCACACCTACGCCACCCGGCTGCTCGAGGCCGGTGCCGAGCTCGTGGACATTCAGGCCCTCCTCGGGCATGTGGACCTATCGACCACGCAGATCTACACCCACGTGAGTGAGGATCGGATGGCGGGGGTGGTGGCGAAGCTTTAGAAGCCCCCTGATTGGCTGGCCTGCTCGTTTGCTTCATCGACTTCCCATGGAACTCCGTATAGGGAATAAAAAGCCATGTCTGGGCGTTCGAGAACAGCGGCGAGATAGGCTGTGCGGAATGACTTTCGTCGATCGCACAACCATGCCGTTATGTGACAATCAAAAGCTGCCGCCGTTTCCGGTGCTATGTGGGCGACTGGCGCAACTACAAGTTTGCTGCCGTGGCTGATGAAGAAGCCTGGTAATCCACCTAAGTCGCCTATGGGATTCTCTTCTACGTAGCCAGCATGGCAAGAGTTCACGATCGTGACCACGTACCCAGATAGCTTTTTGCATTCATCCTCATCGAGGGCGCTTCCGTCGAAGACAATGCGGGATTCGATACTATCGCGCTCGCCTTGTGCAAACACGCTTAGCACAGAAGGAAGTGTGGCGCCATTTCGCGGATCTTCCCATTGCTTGCGGTTGCTCTTCACAACCTCGTGGATAGATTTGTACACTGGGTCGTCCGTGTCTGCTTTTGTTTCTGCCTTCCTTGTAGTGGACACCATTACGCTGCCTGGTTTCTCGGGCAAACAGGAAGGTGTGTGCTCCCGGTACATGGAGAACCACGATTCCTTCATGCTGAGGCAAGCCGCCATGGCGTCTCTGCCTGCGTCTTAACTCCCGCAGATATTCGCGCAATGCGACCGAGAACAAATGTTGCCAGGGCAATCCGCGCATTATAGAGTCACAGGCTAGCGCGATGCAGTCAGCCTTTGGATTAAGCTCTAATGCTTTAGAGAGAATTTTCCCCCCAAGTCTAATTAAGGGCACTTCGATTAATTCACCGACTCGGGCCTTATTATAGGTTTTAGTAGCTGATCAGATATATAACTCGTGTTAGAATAGAACCCTCATCCAGAAGAGCAGCAAGGGGAGATGATCATGGGGCAGC
>JBOIEE010000183.1:0-5574 GCA_050740975.1 Gammaproteobacteria bacterium
CTCTCGGTCAGGTCCTTCCAGGTGCCAGCGACCCCGGGCACCTCCGCCTGGCCGCCGAGCTTGCCCTCGGTGCCGACCTCGCGCGCCACGCGCGTCACTTCGGCGGCGAAGGCGTTGAGCTGGTCCACCATGGTGTTGATGGTGTTCTTCAATTCCAGGATCTCGCCCTTCGCATCCACCGCGATCTTGCGCGAGAGCTCGCCCCTGGCGACGGCGGTGGTGACCTCGGCGATGTTGCGCACCTGGCTGGTGAGATTCGCGGCCATGTTGTTGACGCTCTCGGTCAGGTCCTTCCAGGTGCCGGCGACACCGGGCACGGCGGCCTGCCCCCCGAGCTTGCCCTCGGTGCCGACCTCGCGCGCCACACGCGTCACTTCGGCGGCGAAGGCGTTGAGCTGCGTGACCATGGCGTTGACGGTCTTGGCCATGCGCAGAAACTCGCCCTTCAAGGGCTGGCCGTCCGTCTCCAGCGTCATGGTCTGGGCCAGGTCACCTTTGGCCACCCCCCCGAGGATGCGTGCCGTCTCGCCGATCGGCCATACCAGGCCATCGATGAGCGCGTTGACCGCGGCGATCTCCTGGGCCCACGCCCCTCCGGCGCTGTTGCCGAGCGCGGCGCGCTGGCCGAGCTTGCCCTCCCGACCGACGGCGCGGCTCACCCGCTCCAATTCCTTGGTGATGCGCTCGTTCTGGCTGACGACCTCGTTGAAGGTATCGGCGATCTTGCCGTTAACGTCGGTCCAGTCTACCGGCAGCCGTACGGAAAAATCGCCGTTCTTGACTGCGGTTAAGGCGTTCAACACCCGGCGACTGTCAAGTGCGCCAACGCTCAGCAGCCTTTTTGCGACGCTCATTTCCCTCCCCCTTTTTACAAGGCGGTTACGCTTTATATAGGCGATTGGGGGCCGCATAGGAAGACCTGCAACACCTGTCGCGCAGATGGCGCAGGGGGGTTTTCACGCCGTCGGTTGGGAAGCTAGGGGCCGCAAGCTGCAGCCGTTAAGTCAACGAAGCGCGTGATATGCGGGATTGGGCATTCCAAAGCACTGCGCCACCATTCCAAGCTTGCGTTGCGTGCGGTGCTTCTAGAATCGAGGCAATCAGAAAGGAGCCAGGATGAGCAGTCCTTTCTATTCACCAACGAAGGTGGTTCTTATAGCGGCTTTCACAGGGCTTGCACTCGCGTCGGGCTGTCAAGCTCAGCCGAACGATAGTGAGGCCGCGGAGTGGGATAAAAAGACTATCAGCGACGAAAGCGCGCTCGAGCGACCCCGTAGTCAACCGCCGGTCACGTTCATATGGCGGAAAATGACAGGCTTGGCCTGTAGGTTGAAATCATGGCCCTTCGGCTTGATCTGCATGGCATCTTGGATTGTGTGCTTGAGCCGATCCGAATCGCCCGGATGCGCGCGCAGCACCCGGCGCAGATCTACCGAGTGCTCTTGCCCCAGACACAGCAACAAGCGGCCTTCGGCGGTGACGCGAACTCGGTTGCAGCTGGCGCAGAAATTGTGGCTGTGGGGGGAGATGAACCCGACTCGAGTTCCCAGTTCCAGCAGGCGAAAATAGCGCGAAGGCCCTCCCGTGGTTTCCGTGCTCGGCACCAGGGTAAAGTGCTGCTCCAGCTGGTGGCGGATCTCATCGCTGGAACAATAGGCTTCGGCCCGATCATGCTCTCCGATCGCCCCGAGCGGCATCTCTTCGATGAAGCTGATATCCATGCCGAGTGACCCGGCAAACCGGGTAAGCTCAAGCACCTCGTCCTGATTGCGGTTCTTGAGGATCACGGAATTGATCTTCGACCGTTCAAAACCGGCAGCCAAAGCGGCTTCGATTCCTCGCAAAACCTTATCCAGATCCCCGAACCGGGTCAGGCGCTGGAATCGATCCGGCCGCAAGCTGTCGAGGCTGATGTTCAGTCGCTTTACGCCGGCGGCCCTGAGATCCGAAGCCATGCGACTGAGCTGCGAGCCGTTGGTAGTCAGCACGAGCTCATTCACCGCCGGCAGGCGGCCGATCAGCTCTAGCAAATAAAGCACATTGCGGCGTACCAAGGGCTCGCCCCCGGTAATGCGGATCTTGTTAACCCCCAACTCGGAAAAAGCCCGTGCCACCAGAGCAAGCTCTTCCAAGGTGAGGATCTGCGCTCGGGGCACGAACTGCGTGTCCTCTTCCATGCAGTAGACACAGCGGAAATCACAGCGGTCGGTGACCGAAATCCGCACATAGGTAACCGTTCTGCCGTAGCGATCGATCAGTTTGGGGGATGTGCTTTCCGTCATGGGTTTGTAGCGCCTGCTGGAAGCAATTATACGTTAGCCCAGGATTCTGGTCAGCATGCTGCTACCAGTCTTTGTACGGGTGCTTGACCAAATGAACGTTGTAATAGCGCGGATCGTGCGAGACATCTTCACCGACCCAATCAGGTTTTTCAAATCCCTCGTCCACTGCGTTGAGCTCGAGCTCTGCGATCACCAGCCCCCGGTTTTCGCCTTCGAACACGTCGATCTCCCATTCACGCCCGGCGTGCAGCACCCGATAGCGGGTTTTCTCGATCAAGGGACGCTGGCACAAGCAGGCCAGGATCTCCTTGGCCTCCGCCGCAGGAACGGCATAATCAAACTCGATGCGGGAGACGCCTAAATCGGCGCTTTTTATGTTAAGCCATGCATTCTCGCCCGCCACGCGCACCCGTACCGAGCAGCGTTGGTTATTCGCCAGATAGCCTTGCACAAAACGCACTCCCACTGCGGCGAGCCGGCGCCAGCCGTCGTTCTGCACCAGGAATTTGCGTTCGATCTCTTGTCCCATAGGGTATGCCCCGCGAAATGGGAATCATACACCGCCCCTGTCTTAGATTCTTCCATCCGGCGTCGTCTGCGGAAGCTGTGCTAGAATGCGCCGCCATCGACATGGTAGCTATGGCAGCACAACCCGCGGGCGCGACTTTTCGGCCCCCGCACACCCTCTACCCACGTTTCGGGCTACTTCTCGTGCTTTGGTTTGCGGCCCCAGCATGCGCGGATTGGGTCGCGTTCACGGGAGCCGAAAACGCCACCACATTGGCCGAGATCTCCATCCAGGAAAAGCACCTTCGGGTACAGCTCGAGATCGGAGACGCCGATCTGAGTACCTTCGAGGACCTGCTTGCGCAAGACGCACAGCAGCCACCGGAACGATCGCTTCGCCATTTCTCCCAGCATGTGTTCGCCGTGCTGACCCGCGACGGTCGACACTTGCAGCCCCGGCTGCTCAGGGCCAAGCGGCAACCGCAAAAGAATCGGGGGGGATCAAACACCCCGGACCGAGCTCCAGCGAAAACGCAAGCCCTAGTTCTGTTTGCGGAATTGGAATATGAGCTCAGTGGGCGGCCGCAGGAGCTGACATTTGTCCCTCCTAGAGATGGAAACGGTGGATTGAAAGCGGAAATCGGTTTTATCGCCTTCCACAATGGGGTACCGATCATCGACTACCAGTATTTGAGACAAGCAGAAAAGCTGCTTCTCGACTGGCAAGACCCCTGGTATACGCAGTTCGAGAACCCCAAGCTTACCCGCCACCACAAGGCGCCGCTGATGTCGTTTCTTTACATTGAGCCCTATGAGGTGCGCCAAGAAATCCTGCTGCGGGTCAAGGATATTCGCGCCAGCCTGGACATAAAGCTGCGAGACGAGGCCGAAATCGCGGCGGATGAGCTGGAAACCGTCAAGCAGGCGATGGTCGATTTTCTGGAAACACGAAACAGGGTTTGGGTCGATGAACTGGAACCGCGGCGCATCCTCGATAGCGCGGAATACGTGCAGATCAGCCAGGAGGGGATCCAGCCTTTGCCGGCATTGGCCCCGCAATCGCTTGCCACGGCTATGTTGGGGGTGGTCTTTGCGTACCTAACACAAGGGCTGCCTCATTCGGTCAAGGTGAATTGGGAGCTGTTTCCCCCGCCGATAGCGCAGGTGCCGATCAGCGCATTCGATCCCATAGGTCAGTTTGTCTCCTATGTCACACCCGATAGCCCGGCGTTTGAGTGGCCTAATTTCCCCGAAGATCTCGATCGGCTCAAACAGCAGTCGCCGTTGGGTATGCAAGCTTTGAAAGCGCCGGAAGCGGGTGGGCAAAAACGCATCCCCTTGGGCAGCCTCGTTTTACTGCTGTTGCTCTTGGTTCTGGTACGCCAGATCCAAATCTACCGGCGGGAAGGGCATCCGACAGGGGTTCTGATTTTCTTGGCGTGCGCGCTCGGGATAGCGACGCCCTTGGCTTACCCCTATTTCGGCGTTTCCCTCAACAGTTCCGCCGCTGTAGTGCCGTCCTTGGGTTTAAACGAGAAAAGCGCCATCCTCGGGAGCCTGCTAAAGAATGTATACCGCGCGTTTGACTTTCGGGAGGAAGAGGATGTTTACGACAAGCTGGCCCTCAGCGTGAGCGGGCCTTTGCTGGAGAAAATCTATCTCCAGAACCGGCAAGCCTTTACCGCCACCCAAACGGGTGGCGCGCGCGCCAGAATCAAAGAGGTCGAGTTATTGGCCGTGCTCGACGTACCCCAGCGCGATGCGGCCCCCGGCTTCACTCTGCGCTCACGCTGGACGGCGCTGGGGACGGTAGGGCATTGGGGCCACGTGCACCCGCGCCAGAACCTTTACGAGGCCTTGGTGACCATAGAGCCGGTAGCAGACACGTGGAAAATCACGGGGCTGGAAGTGTTGAATGAACAGCCCCTCGACGGTCGTTCCTAGCACTGCGCAAGCCGTCGAGCTGATGATCCGCATTCGTTGCTTGCAGTTTCGTTATCCGCGGTCTGATTTTCTGCTACGGATCGACCAGCTCGATATCGAGCGCGGGGCCAAGGTGGCCATCATCGGCCCCAGCGGTTGTGGCAAGACCACATTGCTCAAGCTACTCGCCGGCATCATTCTGTCTCCAGAAGGGGAGCTTCAAGTCGCGGGCGTTACCGTCAACCGCTTGAGCGAGCGGGCCAGACGCGATTTTCGCGCGACACAGCTTGGCTTCGTGTTCCAGGACTTTGAGCTGCTCGACTACCTCGATGTCATGGACAACATCGTCCATCCCTACCGCATCAACGGCCGGTTGCGCTTGAATAAGCAAGTGCGCTCCGATGCCATACAGCTGGCAAGCGAGATGGGTATAGCGGATAAGTTGAAGCGCATGGCAGATCAGCTTTCGCAGGGCGAAAAGCAACGCGCCGCCATATGTCGCGCGCTCCTGCCTGGGCCTAAGCTGGTGCTTGCCGATGAACCAACCGGCAACTTGGACCCGAATAACAAGTCCCGCATCATGGATCTGCTGTTTCAAACCGTAACCCGACACGCCGCGACCCTGGTCGCAGCCACTCACGACCATGAATTGCTCCCACGCTTTGACCGCGTCATCGATTTTCAGGAATTTCAAGGGCGATGATCGACAGCTTCTACCTGGCGTGGAAATATATTCGGTTTAATAAGCTCAGAACCGCGACCTTGGTCTCTTGCGTCACCTTGATCGCGTTTCTTCCGCCGGCCTTGCAACGATTACTCGAGGAGAGCGAGCGCGCGTTTATGTCCCGTGCCCGGTCCACAC
>JBOIEE010000184.1:0-33416 GCA_050740975.1 Gammaproteobacteria bacterium
CCTCGGGGCCGTGCTCCGTGGCGCCAGGACGGAGCCCGGAGAGGCAGCGGCGCTCCTCGGCCCCAAGCGCATCCTGGTGGTAGACGACAGCGAGACCTACCTCCAGGAGATCGGGGCGATGCTCCGAGGCGACGGGTATGACGTCGTCATGGCTCGCTCAGGCGAGCAGGCCCTTGAGATGCTCGCAGTTCAGCCAGTCGACTGCGTGCTGCTCGATCTGGTGATGCCGGGGCTGAGCGGCAAGGACACGTGTCGACGAATCAAGGCGTCGCCTGTGGTGCGCGATGTCCCGCTCGTCATGGTCACGTCGGTGGAGGATCGGGACGCGATGATCGAGGGCTTGGCGATCGGTGCTGACGACTACATCGCCAAGTCGAGTGAGTTCGAGGTGCTCAAAGCGCGTGTGCGCGCGCAGATCCGGCGCAAGCAGTTCGAAGACGAGCATCGGCGGATACACGAGGAGCTCCTTCGCAGCGAGCTTGAGGCCACGGAGGTCCGCGCAGCGCGCCAAGTGGCCGAGGCAAAGGCTGCCCTGGTTGAGGAGCTCGAGCGCAAGAACAAGGAGCTAGAGTCATTCAGCTACTCCGTTTCACACGACCTGCGGGCGCCGCTTCGGAGCATTGACGGGTTCAGTCAGGCGCTTCTCGCGGACCACTCCGAAGCGCTCAACGAACAGGGGCGCGACTACCTAGAGCGAGTCCGAGCCTCAGCCCAGAGGATGGGAGAGCTCATTGATGACCTCTTGCTTCTGTCGCGGGTCAGCCGTGCCGACCTCCATCGTGCGCGCGTGAACATCTCGGACATTGCCCGAACGGTTGCCGGGGAGTTGGAGCGCAAGGCGCCCGAGCGGAAGGTTGTCTTCGCCCTTGCGGAGGGGTTGCTGGCGGATGCGGATAGCCGGCTCATGCGCGTCCTCTTTGACAACCTTCTCGGAAACGCGTGGAAGTTCACGGCGAAAGCCCCAGAGCCACGCGTCGAGCTTGGAGTGACAGAGCGCGAGGGAAGCACCGTCTTCTTCGTGCGAGACAACGGCGCAGGATTCAACATGGCGTACGCGGAGAAGCTCTTCAGTCCCTTCCAGCGCCTCCACAGCGAGGACGATTTTCCGGGAACAGGGATCGGTCTGGCGACGGTCCACCGCATCATTGATCGCCACGGAGGACGTGTGTGGGCGGAGGGTGCAGTGGGCCGTGGCGCGACTATCTCCTTCACTATTCCGCCCGTCGAAACAGGAGGCCGGAAATGATTCGAAGCCACATCTTCCTCCTCGTCGAGGACAACAAGAACGACGTCGAGCTCGCGCTCCGCGCCTTCGAGAAGAGCAAGGTCGTGAATGAGATCGCGGTCGCGCGAGATGGCGAGGAGGCTCTTGAGTACCTCTTCGCCACCGGCTCACATGCCGGACGCGACCCAAAACTCATGCCGGACGTGGTTCTCCTCGATCTCAAGCTTCCGAAGGTCGATGGCCTCGAGGTCCTGCGACGAATACGTGCCGACGAGCGCACGCGAAGGATCCCGGTCGTCATCCTGACCTCCAGCAACGAGGAGAAGGACGTGCTCGCAAGTTACGACCTGGGTGCGAACAGCTTCGTCCGCAAGCCGGTCAACTTCGCCGACTTCATTGAGGCTGCCCGCCAGCTTGGACTCTACTGGCTTGTCATGAACGAGCCGCCCAGGAGTGCCTGATTCTCGGATCAGGGGAGCAGATGGATCGACCGTTGCGCGTGCTGATCGTCGAGGATTCAAAGGATGACGCCGAGCTTTTGCTACGCGACCTTCGCCGAGGCGGCTACGAGATCTATAAGCACCGACTACGCCGCCATTATCCCGCAAGCGACCGTGCAGATCTGGCCGGATGCGTTAGGTATGTACCTTACCGACGGCAGCATTAACAATTTTCCGGTGGAATTTCTGGTCGACACCGGCGCAACCCTGGTGGCGATGAACAAGGTCCAAGCCAAGCGTTTAGGTCTCGACTACAAGCTTACCGGGGAACAGGCCTTGACCACGACCGCCTCCGGCACCGCAAAAGCCTATTACCTAAGCCTTGACAAGGTAAAAGTCGGCGACATCTTGTTGCGCAGTGTGCCGGCGGCGGTCATCGACGGAGAGTTTCCGCTCAAAGTGCTGCTCGGCAACTCGTTTTTGAATCGGGTGCAGATGACGCGCAACGGGCAAATGCTGGAATTACGCCAAAAGTGATCGCGCCGTCACGCAAAAGCCCCCGGAGCTTGCACCACAAGGGGGACGATCGATGCCATTGTTCGAGTTTGTTTAAGCCAGCACACAGACCGGGCAGGCGGGGTCTCGGCGCAGAATGGTGCTACGCCACTGCATGTTTAAACCATCAAGCTTCAACACCCGCCCTTGCAGTCCTTCCCCTCTACCTACCAGCAATTTAATGGCCTCCAGCGTTTGGGTGGCACCGATGATACCGAGCAGCGGCGCGATCACCCCCGCGCTGCCGCAGTTTTCGTCTCCTGCCGCTTCCTCGCTGTAGAGACAACGGTAACAAGGGCTGTCTTTGAGACGGTGGTCAAAGACGCTGACCTCGCCATGGAAACCCGTGGCCGCACCCGACACCAGCGGTGTTCCCGTACGTACACAGGCTTCGTTGATGGCGAAACGGGTGTCGAAATTGTCACTGGCATCGAGAACGATGTCGGCATTCGCTACTTCTGCCAGCATCGCCTCCTTATCAAAACCTTGGGTGATCGGTCTGACCCGCGTGGCGGGATTGAGGCGCAATACAGCGTCCATTGCGGACTCGACTTTGGGACGCCCGATGTCGGCGCTGCCATGGATCACCTGGCGCTGCAGGTTAGAAAGCTCCACCCGATCCGGATCTACCAGGGTGAGATTTCCCACGCCGGCTGCCGCGAGGTAGATCGCCATCGGCGAGCCCAATCCCCCCAGCCCCACGATCAACGCATGCGAGGCCATCAGGCGTTGCTGCCCGGTGAGCCCGATCTCTGGGAGCATGATCTGCCGGCTGTAGCGCCGCAATTCCTGCGCGTTCATGCGCTTCAACTATCGAGGCAAGGGGGCCTCATCGCGATCATCACACGGTCATGCCCTTGATAGTCGCGCCGCGATCCCAGCGCGAGCAGACCATTTTCTACGATCAATGTCCGCACCGCTTGCTTTTGATCGTACCCATGCTCGAGCAATAACCACCCCCCTGGACGCAAATAACGGCTCGCGCCGGCTATGATTGCAGCGATACAGGCTAGCCCCTCTTTACCCCCGGCCAGTGCGAGCCTCGGTTCAAAACGGGTATCGCCCTGATCCAAGCAAGGGTCCTGTTCCGCGACGTAAGGGGGATTGGACACCACCATGCCGCATGTTTGGGGTTGCAAGGCCAGCCACCAATCCCCTTCGCGAAATTCTACATTGTCGAGACCAAGCCGGTGGCTGTTGCGGCGTGCAAGCTTAAGCGCCTGCGCGCTGATGTCGGTGGCGGTGATGCAACATAGCGGCAGTTCTTTGGCTATGGCTAGGGCAATAGCGCCACTGCCCGTACCCAGATCGGCGACGTCACGCAAGCGCGTTTGCGCCAAGACATCGAGAGCGGCTTGCAGCAGGTGCTCTGTTTCGGGTCGCGGGATGAGCACCCATGGATTCACTTCCAGATCGAGGGACCAGAACTCCTTGTGCTGGGTAAGATAAGCCACCGGAACACCCAGATGTCGCTGGCGCAGCAGATCCCGGAAGCAAGCTTGTTGCTCGGCGCTTACCGGCAATTCCGGTTTTTTGTAAAGCTCCGCTCGCGCTATCCCCAGCGTATGGCGGAGCAGGAGATCGACATCCAAGCGCGTGCCAGGTCCAAGCTCGCGCCAACCCTCACGCAGCAGTGTTCGGGCAGATACAAACGCAGTAAAGGCGGGTTTTGCGGTCAAGAGCCGTTCGGATTTCGCCGGTTCACAGCGACTCACTCATAGCGGCTATCAAGTCCGCTTGGTGTTCCTGCATCAGCGCCCCGACGACGGGTTCCATGCCGCCATTGAGGATCTCTTCGAGTTTGTACAAAGTCAGGTTTATGCGGTGATCGGTCACGCGGCCTTGGGGGAAGTTGTAAGTGCGAATGCGTTCGGAGCGATCCCCACTGCCCACCAGGTTACGGCGGTTTTGAGCTTGCTCGGCGATCTGTTTCTGGCGCTCTGCCGCCAACAGTTTAGCCTTAAGCACACTCATCGCGCGGGCGCGGTTTTTGTGCTGAGAGCGTTCATCCTGGCATTCGATCACCAGTCCCGTAGGCAGGTGGGTGATGCGGATCGCGGAGTCGGTTTTATTGACATGCTGGCCGCCCGCACCCGAGGCGCGATAAGTGTCGATGCGCAGATCGCTGGGATCGACGGCGACATCGGTGATCTCATCCACCTCCGGTAACACAGCCACGGTACAGGCGGAGGTATGGATCCGCCCCTGCGATTCGGTCTCCGGTACCCGCTGCACGCGATGGGCGCCGGATTCAAACTTCAAGCGCGAGTACACTCCTTCGCCGATGATTTTTACGATGACTTCCTTGTGTCCCCCCAGCTCATTGGGTCTATCGCTGATGATCTCCGTCTTCCAACCGTTTAGCTCCGCATAGCGCATATACATGCGCAGCAGGCCACCCGCAAACAGAGCGGCTTCGTCTCCTCCCGTACCGGCGCGGATCTCCAGAAACACGTTACCGCTATCGGCCTGATCACGCGGCAGGAGCAGCACTTTAAGCCGTTCCTCCAGGATCGCCTCGCGCTGTTTCGCCTGTTTGATCTCTTCGTCGGCGAGGGCACGGATCGCGGGCTCGGTGTCTTGCAGCAACTCGGTGCAGCTGGCAATGGCATGTCGATTAGCTTCGAACTGTTGGTAACACTGAACCACCGGGCTAACTTCGGCGTATTCTTTGCTGAGCTCCCGGAAGCGCCCTTGGTTGGCGATAATCGCCGGATCCGCTAATAGCCCATCCAGCTCGCGTAGCCGATCGCGCATTCTTTCGAACTTTTCAATTAAGCTGTCTTTCATCTTTTATCGACATGAAAAGAGCGGAGGCTCAGGTCTCGTCGAGAAAACCCTCGTCTAGGTCAAATAATTCTTGTGCGACCTGCAAAACCTCGCTGCGCCCTTGGGCACTGGCGCGCCGCAGGCCATTTGTTGGCGCATGGGTCAGCTTGTTGGTGAGGGCCTTGCTGAGCTGATCCAGCACAACAGAAGGGTCTAGCCCTTTCGCGAGCTGACGTCGTGCCTGTTCCACCGCTTGCGCTCGCAGCGCCTCATTCTTGCTGCGCAGCGCGCGTATCGTCACTACGGCGTCCAAGGAATTCAGCCAATGCATAAAACGCTGGACTTCCTTGGCGATGATCTCATCGGCCTGCCTCGCGGCTAGGCGTCTGAAGTGTAGGTTCTCTTCAATCACTCCTTTCAGATCATCGATGGTGTAGAGATAAACGTCATCCAGAACACTGACCTCAGGTTCGATATCGCGGGGCACGGCGAGGTCTAATAAAAACATGGGCCGGTGCTTGCGGATCTTTATCGCCCGCTCAACGGCGCCTTTTCCCAGGATCGGCAGGGGACTCGCAGTGGACGCGATCACGATATCCGTCTCGGGTAATAGCTCGGGTAGGGCCTGCAACGCAATGGCCTGAGCGTGGACTTCGGCGGCCAGGGATTTCGCCCTATCAAGGGATCGGTTCGCGATCAGCATGCGGCCAACGCGATTGCTGCGTAAGTGCTGCGCCACCAGCTCGATGTTATCGCCAGCCCCGATCAGAAGCGCGGTGTGCTGCGACAAGTCACTGAAAATCTGTTCTGCTAGACGCACCGCGGCCAGCGCCACGGAAACCGGGTGGTTGCCAATTCCGGTATCGGTGCGAACTTGTTTCGCGACCGAGAACGAATATTGGAACAACCGGCCTAACAGTTTCCCCGCGCTGCCCGCGCTTAGCGCGCTTTGATAAGCAAGCTTCAGTTGACCCAAGATCTGAGGTTCCCCGAGCACTAGGGAGTCGAGGCCGCAAGCGACCCGTAACAGATGCTGGACGGCTTTTTCTTGGGGATAGCTAAAGATGAACGGGAGCAGTTGCTGGCGATTCTCCCCGCAACGATCAAGCAACCATTGGATGTGCCGGGAACAGTCGGTGCTCGTCAGGTCGCAATAGACCTCGGTACGATTGCAGGTGGAAAGGATCAAGGCTTCGTTCGTCTGCTCGTCGCGAGTCAACTCGTGCAGCGCCTGATCGAGATCTGCCGGGGCCAGCGCCACCTTTTCTCTGATTTCTACCGGCGCTGTTTTGCAATTGACTCCGAATACGAATAGGGACATGCAGACCTGGGTGTTGGCGGATTGCCTAGAAATATAGGGACATATCGCACCGGTTTCAAACAGACGACTGTTTAAAACACCGAGCAATGAGAAGCGAAAACTCCTTACATGGAATTTTCGCCATTCGTGGGTGATATTCTGAAATAAGGGTAGACGGAATACAAGTAACGTCTTGTTTTTTGGGTAGCCTAAGCTGTTACTGGGAATTACTGGGTGTCGGTTATAAAATTCGCGCGTAGCCTTCGTTAAATGAACGTAGTGTCGAAAGCGGCATGAGTGAAATATTTCTCAGAGGTTTTGGATCGAACAGGATGCAGAGCGCCAGGAGAGGAGGCGACACCGAACAAATACCCATAGCGCTATTCATCCTAAGCTTAGGCGCATCGTTTATAGGCGCATGCGCTAAGCTGCCGTCACCCCCCGTTGCCCCGGTGCAAGCACCGACTCCACCGGCGCAGAAGCACGAGCCTTCAACCCAAGCGACGCCCCGCAACGAGCTAACAGAGGAGGTGCTGTATAAGTTTTTGTTTGCAGAGATCGCCGGCCAGCGGGGCAAATTGGAACTATCGGTTGAAACCTATCTTGAGCTTGCGCGCAGCATACCCGACCCCCGCGTGGCGGAGCGCGCTACTCAAATAGCTGTATTTGCAAAGAAAGACACGGAGGCGCTGGAGGCCGCGAAGCTATGGACGAAATACGCTCCAGAGGACCTGGACGCCAGGCAAGCGCTGGCGGCTATGCACATCCGCCAAGGCCAGTCCGAAGAGGCCTTGCACCAGCTCGAGTACGTAATGTCTTCCAACAAGGGGGACGCTAAACAAAAGTTGCGCATGATTGCCGGGTTTCTCTCCCGCGAGGACGATCGAGCGACCGCCTTAGCCGTGATGGAACGCCTGGTGGCTGAACGGCAGAGCGACGGGGATGCTCTGTTCGCCTACGCGCTACTCGCGGTGCGCGCAGAACGCTACGACAAAGCTCGCCAAGCGATGGAGCGCGTTATTGAACTGAATCCGGACGATAACCAAGCCATCCTGGCCTATGTAAGCGTATTGCAAAAACAGGGCGATGCGGATAACGCCCTAAAATGGGTGGATAAGCGTCTCAAACAGCACCCGGAACAGTCTGAATTACGGATGGTGTACGCCCGCTTATTGGCCGAAGAGAAACGCTTTGACGAGGCGCGCGTGCAATTCAAGTTGCTGGAGAAAGCGCAACCGGATAACCCCGACGTACTGTACGCGCTCGGATGGTTAGGGATTCAAACCAATGAGTTAGCTGAATCTGAAGCGCATTTTACAACGCTTGTCGAGAGCGGGCGCCGGGTGGATGAAGCGAGTTATTACCTGGGCCATATCGCTGAAAGCAGGGACCAATACGACGATGCTTTGAAATGGTACCGATCGATCGGATCGGGAGAACTCCATTTCGATGCGCAAATCCGCGTCGCTTTAGTATTAGTACAGCAAGACAAGGTAAAAGAAGCCATGCGGCACCTGCGCGCTGTCGAAGCCCGCGATAGCGAGCAAATGCGGCGTTTAGTGTTAGCGCAAGCGGAGATCCTCACCACACAGGGACAATACGCGGAGGCGATGCGTGTATACGACCAAGCGCTTAAAGCAGAACACGATGCGGATCTGTTGTACGCACGCGCGATGTTGGCAGAGAAAATGGGCAAGCTGGACCTGTTGGAGAGCGATTTGCGGCAAATCCTTGAGCGGGAACCCGACAACGTGCAGGCTCTCAACGCGTTGGGATACACCTTGGCGGATCGCACCGACCGCTATCAAGAAGCCTATTCGTTAATCAAGCGGGCGCTGCAACTGCGACCTAACGATTTTTATATCTTAGATAGCATGGGGTGGGTCCTATACCGGCTGGGCAAGCTGGAGCAGGCTCTAGGATACCTACGAAGGGCCAAGGTGTTGCGAGATGACCC
This sequence comes from Gammaproteobacteria bacterium, assembly GCA_050740975.1. Classification (GTDB taxonomy): domain Bacteria; phylum Pseudomonadota; class Gammaproteobacteria; order JBOHHR01; family JBOHHR01; genus JBOHHR01. The sequence goes on from JBOIEE010000184.1 coordinate 8,247, forward strand.
CGAGATAGCGGCACATCTGGGAGAAGTGCTGTGGGTGAAGGGCGACAAACAAGAGGCGAAAAACGTGTGGGAGGATGCATTGAAAAGTAACCCGGGTGATAAAAAGCTGCGTGAGGTGATCAATCGCCTAGCGCCGTGAGAAGCACTCTTAGTGTAGTGGGCACTTCGAAAAATTCCGCCCGTGGAATTTTTCGCATCGCAAAGCAAAAATGCGATTTTTGCTTTGCTCCATTTCTCAAACAGTTACCTGTTCGAGAAATGGGCAGCATTTCCCTATGCTGCTGGGCACTTCGAATTAATCGAAGTGCCCACAAGTCCTGAGAAGATGACTAACGTTAAAAAACTGCTGAGCTTGATCTAAAAATCAATGAGTTGCGCGGCGTAGTGCGCAGCGCCTAGCGTGACGGTCTGGGTGTTTAGGATCACTCGAACAGGAACCTTCTCGAGAAAAGAACGAAAACGGCCCTTGTCAAGAAAGGCGGCCTCGAACGCGTCATCGATGTGCGTGCGCTTTTTGAAAACGTGGGGAGCGATACCGCCGCCAAGGTATACGCCACCTCGAGCGGTGCTGACTAAAGCAAGGTTACCGGCCGCAGCGCCATAGGCCGCGACAAACATTCTTAGAGCCTCCGTGCAAAGAGCAGATCTGCCTTCTAGCGCAGCCTTAGAGATAACCTGAGGGGCGTCGGAACATTTTATTTCGTGCGGCACAGCAGGATCTTTAGTCGCAAAATTCCTCTGAACGAGATAGTCGTATATGTTCTTAAGTCCGGCCCCTGAGACCACCCGCTCAACGCTGACGTGGGTACCGGACGTATCTTTTAGGAATTTCCGCTGCTGTAGGAATTTAAGCAGATCGATCTCCTTATCGTCGCGCGGAGCGAAATCCATATGGCCGCCTTCTGACCATATAGGAAGGCTTGTTTCCCAACCTTCGGGTAGCAAGGCCATGCCGAGACCGGTACCAGCAGCGAGCAGCACGCGATTTCCTCCCGGTTCCTCCTCGCCAGCATGAAGCGTTGCTATATCCTCTTCTCCTAGAGCGCTAATCCCATACGCCATCGCAACCAGGTCATTAAGCAGCATCACACGGGAGAGCCCAGTTTTCTGAGCCACTTCGTCGCCCGTGATAGCCTCCCAGGAAGGTAAGTTTGTAGGCTTGACGCTATTTTTGGTTACTGGGCCCGCAACCCCGAAGCATGCAATCGCGATTTCCCTTGGATGTCCGCGGGTTTTATCGAGAAAATCTTTGATGAGTGTCTGGAGTCCAGAGTAGTCGCGAGTTTCGAAGGTGCCTGAATATTTCTCCTTAAGCGCGCCCTTTTCCATCCGAAAAAGGCCGATACTGGTATTAGTACCACCAATGTCGCCTGACAGGATCATCTGGGTTGGTCTCCAACCTCCAGATCGACGCAGAGCTTTTGACAACGGTCGACTTCTAGCTTCGCTCACAACTGGTACGCAGTCTCGCTCATAGGCACGCCTATTTGCTTTCGGAGCGCGGCTGAAAGGTAACGGTGTAAACTAATTCAGGCATAGCCCTTGGCGCGAAACCAAGCGATGGCTTCCTCGATCGCCTGCTCGGCTGCGCGGAAGCGATAAGCAAGCTCTCGCTCCGCCTTGCCGCTGGTGAAGAACATTTTCTTCTTCGACATGCGGACCCCCGCGACTGTGAGCCGGGGCGGCGTGTGCGCTTGGCTCACCTTGGCCCAAGCTTCGCTGATATAGGCGAAAGGCAGGATCAAGCCTTGGGGCAAACGGATCCGGGGTGGCTTACCGCCGGTGATACTGGCGACGCATTCCAAGATCTGGCGCAGCGTCACATTGTGACCCCCTAAAATGTAGCGTTCGCCTATCCTCCCGCGTTCGAAGGCCAGTAAATGTCCTTCCGCCACATCATCTACGTGGACCACGTTCAGCCCCGTATCCACGTAAGCCGGCATGCGTCCGGTCGCCGCGTCCGAAATTATGCGCCCGGTAGGGGTGGGTTTGACGTCTCGTGGACCGATCGGCGTGGAGGGGTTCACGATCACTACGGGTAATCCCTGCTCGCTCACTAAGCGTGTGATCTCTTGTTCCGCAAGAAACTTGGACCGTTTGTAGTGGCCGATCATGTGGTCGAGTGAGACCGGGGTTTCTTCGTCGGCCGGTACGCCGTCGAGATGCAACCCTAAGGTGGCGACACTGCTGGTGTAGACGATCCGCCGCACCCCCGCATCCACCGCCGCAAGCACGATGTTGCGCGTACCGGTGACATTGGTGTGGTAGAGCTCCTGCGGGTCTTTGGCCCACAAGCGGTAATCCGCAGCCACGTGATAGAGCGCCTCGCATGTGCGCACGGCATGCTCTAGGGACTGCCGGTCTCTGAGATCGCCCACGACCACTTTAACCGGCAAGCCCTCCAGATTGGCGCGGCTGCTCCCGGTGCGGACCAGCACCCGCGCTTCGTGCCCATGTTCGATCAGTTTGCGCAACACGGCCGCGCCTACGAACCCGCTGGCGCCTGTGATCAAAATCCTCATGCGTTAGGGCTCAATGGGAAATGGTCTAGGGACATCAACGTGGAAGGCACAGACTTCCGAAAAGCGCCCGCTATCTTGCGGGTTCCGGAAGAAGCTCGGTCAAGGCAGCGCTACGACTCGCCATGAGCAGCGGCCCTGCACGTTTGGACACGTACCTCAGAGTGCTTAAAGCCTGCTGGAACGCGATTCCGAGCCGGATCAAGGGCACTAGGTCCAAAGGCGAGCGCGCAAGCCCTAGCAAAAGCTTCGTCAACCTGCTTTTACCCACATCGTCAACGGCATTGAGCACACAGTGGGGCAGCGTCAGGTCGAACGGGTCTGCGATCGCGCGGATGGCTACAAACGGTAAACCTGCTTTGCGCGCGACCTGCGCCACCGCCATGCTTTCCATGTCCGCTGCCATGGCTTCGGTTTCTGTATGTAGGGACGCTTTCTGCGCACGGCTGCTCAAAGCTATCGGCGTGTGGGCGATAGCGCCGCCGTGTACGGGGAGGCGTTCGACCAGACGTGAAAACAAGCGTTGCCGCCAATGCTCATCAACCGTGATCTGCGCACGCCCAGCTACCAAGCAATGCGGAAGCACCAGGCTACCGGCTCGCAGCTCTTCGGCCAAGCCCGCGGCGATGCCCCAACTGGCGAGCGCGTTAACACCCTCTTGCACAAGCCGGGCGGCCGCTAGCCGGGCAAGGTCCGGTCCCATACCGGAAATGCCCAACGACACCCCCATCTCCGCCGGTGGTTTGTAAAAGCATTGCGCCTCCGCGTTTAGGGCCGCGACAACCCCAAGAAAGCCGCTCACCGTCTACGGTTGCGATACTGCGCCAAGGCCCAAAGCGGGAAGTATTTCGTGTAGCCATGGTACTTGAGATAAAAAACGCGCGGGAATCCCGGCGCCGTAAAGCTGTCCTCATGCCACTGGCCCCCGCTTTGCTGGCGCATCAGCAGATACGTCGCGCCACGCTCCAGCGCTAGGCAATCCACTTCGCCAATGGCCATCAATGCCAGCATCGCCCAAGCGGTGCTGTAGACAGTACTGGGGTGAGCTTGATTCTGCCTGCCGGGATCATAACTGTCATTGCTCTCGCCCCAGCCCCCGTCTATATGCTGGCGCTGCTTGAGCCATTCGACCGCCTTCCGGATCCAGCCCTGTTGCGGATTTTCACCCGCGATCTCTAAGGCGCTCAACACCGACCAGGTACCGTAGATGTAATTGGTACCCCAGCGTCCGTACCAGGACCCATTGGCTTGCTGGGTGTTTTTTAAGTATCCGATAGCCGCCTCTATAGCGGGCCGGTAGCGCGTCCTGTCCGCCAGCGATAACAACGCGATGCAGCGGGCGGTGACATCCTCCGTGGGAGGGTCCAACAGCGCTCCGTGGTCTGCGAAGGGAATGTGGTTAAGGTAGTAATGGCTGTTATCGCGATCAAAAGACGCAAAACCGCCATTTTTCGATTGCATGCCGTTGATCCATTCGGCCGCCGCGGCTATCGATTCGCGGTAGCGGGTGGGGTCAGCCACCTGCATTGCCCAGCCGATGAGAGACGTATCATCCAGATCGGGATAGTAATCGTTCGCGTACTCGAAGGGCCAACCGCCGCCTTTAAGACCGGGGCTGTATTCGCGCCAATCTCCCGGCTCATCGCTGAGCTGGCGCTCTTTAAGCCAGTCCAGCCCCTTCAGCACAGCAGGACTTGGAATGCCCCGGTTCACCTCCAGCAAGCTCAGACACGTGAGCCCCGTGTCCCACATCGGGGAGAGGCACGGTTGACAATACGCCCAGTCTTCGTTAGTCACCAGCATCTTCTTCAACGCCGCTCGTGTTTGCAGGCGGTAGGGATGATGATCCGGAAAGCCCAACAAGGCCAAGGCTTCATGGGCGTTGACCATTGCCGGGAAAATCCCCCCAAGGCCGTCTTCGCCATTGAGACGCTCGGTAAACCAGTGTGTCGCCCGGCGGATGGCCGCTGCCCGCACCACTCGCGGGATAAGCCACTCCAGATGCCGAGCAAGGTAATCGAACCCTAAGAGCAGCCGCCCCAGAGTGCTTTTCGGCGGTTCGAAGTAATTCTTTTCCAGCTCCGGCGCTGTCCGGAACAACTCCCGCACATCCACGCCCTTCGGGTTCGCCGCCTTGGGCTTCAGGCTGCATAGGATCAGCAGCGGTACCATCACCGTGCGCGACCAATAGGACACCTTGCTGAGGTGAAAGGGAAACCATCGCGGAAGCAGTATGGCTTCAACCGGCGTAAATGGGGTCGCGCGCCAGGGAAGCTGCTGAAAAAGCGCCAGTGTTATACGGGTAAAGACGTTGCTTTTCGCAGCGCCGCCCGCAGCGAGGAGGGCACGCCGTGCTCTTGCCATGTGCGGCCTGTCGGCGGAATCCCCCGCCAGTTTGAGGGCGTGATAGGCCTTGACGGAACAGCTGATATCCAGTTCCCCGCCCGGGTAAAGAGGCCACCCCCCTTGCTCGTTCTGACGTGCCCGCAGATAGTTTGCGATTTTGGTTTGCAGCGCTTCATCGATCTCATCCATGTAATGCATCATCAAAATGTACTCAGCCGGTATGGTGCAATCTGCTTCCAGTTCGTACACCCAGTATCCGTCCCTTTGTTGCTGTGCCAGCAGGGCTTCTTTGGCCCTGTGTATGGCGGTTTCCAGCGTATCTTCCGTCTGTGAAATCGGCAGATCTTGGAACAACGCCTGCTCTGTGCGCATCAATCGCGCTTGCGTCACCATACCCTTCTCCCCCCGCAGGTTACCTTCCGATCGCGCTTATACCCTGCTATGTCGCTCGTCTATAGCCCGAACCGGAAAATCGCTCACCATAATATTAAACAGTAATTTCAATAAACTATCAAAACTAACTAATAAATTGCTTACAATTATCGTCGCCCGGACGCTGGCGCGCGTGATCTTGACTTCCTTGCCTGAGCGGTAGCGCTTGTGGCGGTGGATCTTGCGCAATGTCAGCACCGCCATGGCTAATGCCCAAAGGCAAAATTTTCGCATCCCCTTTTCCCGTTTGGGTATCTTCAAGGTGTACCTCAAGGCGTTTTCCAAATGTCCCCGTGCGATCCCGATAAGCTCAGCTATCCCGGACCCAAACCTCGGATTGCCGTGCTCCTGCATTAACGCTCCTAAGTCGAGTTGCCGTTTACGGAAAATATCGCGCGGCAGCCAGCAGGCCCCCCGCGCATGGTCTTCCCATACATCCTTCAAGATATTCGTCATCTGCAGTCCCTGCCCAAAGGAAACGGCGAGCTGCATCATCTCCTCCCGCTGATCGTTGAGTTCCTCGCAGTAATCACAGAACAGCTCGGTCAGCATTTCGCCAACCACGCCCGCGACGTAGTAACAGTATTCGTCCAGAGCGGCGAGATCGTTGAGACCCGCTCTCGAGCCGTTATTCTGATATTTGGCCATTCCGCGGGCCATGATTCGTATGCAACGGGCGAGTGCGCGGCGTTGGCCGGGATTGTAGCTGTGGGTGATGCGCAATACCTGCGGTACGTGTTTGATGAGATCGCGTTCCGCTGCCAGCGTGTGCTCCGAAAGCACGGAGAATAACGCTGCTGCAAACCCCTCGCTCGAGCTTCGGCCCTCCACGACCCGGATGAACTGATCGGAAAAAGCCTCTTTTTGCTCATGGCTTAGCGTGGCCTCATCTTCAATGGTATCCGCTATGCGGCACAACAGGTAAGCGTTGCTGACTACGCTCGCCAACCTTTGCGGCAATTGTGGAATGGTAAGGGCGAAGGTGCGCGATACGCCCTGCAGGACATAGTCTTGATAGGCTAAGTCTTCTCGTGCAACCCGTGTTTCCTGGGATTCTTGATCGGGCGCTCCCGAGATACGGTCTAGCTGTGTAAGCGTGCCTTTTGTACTTTGTCCCAAGTTAGGGGATCCCCTTTTTCCTCCCTCGAACTTCCGCCGCTCGTTTTCTTTGCATTATCGCGCTTCCTGCTGGGCTCAATGCTAACGAGAAAACGCGTTATTTACAATACGTTGTTTAAAGCGAGGATAATTCGAACCAGGATCTCGAGCTTCGACTGGTCGGGGTGACTGGATTCGAACCAGCGACTTCTACCTCCCGAAGGTAGCGCTCTACCAAACTGAGCTACACCCCGAGTCACTCACGGAACTGCCGCCCCTCTGGCGTCCCCTCCACGTAAAGGCGCGCCGAGACCCGAGACCCACAATGGAGCCATCGTGGCGGCCAGGCAGCGGCATTTTTGCCCACAAAACCGCTGCGCAACAACCCCCCTAATAATCACGCTGCACGGAAAACTCAGCGAGCGAAATCAGCGATTCTTTGTAGGGGGAGGAAGCCAGATGCGCCAGAGCGTCCACCGCGACCGCTACCTGTTGCCTAGCAAACCGGGCGGTGTACGCAATGGCGCCAGTGGATTCAATCGCTTTCGTCACCTCGGCTATTTGCTCTTTTCCGCCCTGCTCTATGGCCCTACGAATCAGTTCGGATTGTGCCAAGGTGCCATTCCACATCGCGTACAGCAGCGGTAGCGTCGGCTTCCCCTCGGCCAGGTCATCGCCAATGTTTTTTCCCAATTGTTCGGTCTTGGCGCTATAGTCCAGAACATCGTCGAGCAACTGGTAGGCGATCCCCAAATGTCGCCCATAGGTTCCCATGGCGTCTTCCTGTTCCCGCGGCTGCCCGCTGAGAACGGGTCCGATGCGTGCCGCGGCCTCGAACAGCTTCGCGGTCTTGCATTGAATGATATCCAGATATCGCGCCTCGCTGGTGCTTGGATCGTTCTGGTTGATGAGTTGCATGACCTCGCCCTCGGCGATGGTATTCGTGGTGTCGGACATGATCTCCATGATGCGCATATTGCCGACGTCCACCATCATCTGAAAAGATCTCGAATACAGAAAATCGCCCACCAAGACTGTAGCCTCGTTGCCCCACAGTTCATTCGCGGTCTCCCGACCGCGGCGCATTTTGGATTCGTCTACCACATCGTCGTGTAGCAAGGTCGCCGTATGGATAAACTCGATCACCGCCGCCATCTCTACATGCTTTCGTCCTCGGTAGCCGTGGGCGTGGGCGCTCAGCAAAGTAAGCAAGGGTCGCAATCGCTTGCCCCCGCTGTTCACGATATAATGACCTAACTGATTGATCAGCACCACGTCTGATCGAAGGCGCGCGTGGATAAGGCGGTTCACGGCCTCCATATCATCGGCAATCAGCTCGCGGACTGCGTCCAGGCCCATGAGGGAACTCGCAGGAGCTTTGCGCAGAGCTATGGTCAATGGTCTTCTCCAACAAAATGCCGAAGGTCTCGCAGAACGGTTGCTCCAAAGGGATAAGGTTACCTGCAGGATTTTGCCAAGATATCGGGTAAATTACTATGGGCGCCGAAAAGGGCGCTGCTACGAATGCTCTGTCTCTTTTTTTTGATGGATCTCAAGGCGCGTCGCGCAGGAATAGTGAGCCCTATTGCACTGTGACTTCCGGGATTTGCCGATCGAGGTGCTATTGGGTTAAACTTCGCAGTCTAATTACCGAGGAGGCATGGTGATGTCTCGTGTATGTCAAGTAACAGGCAAACGTCCTTTGTCAGGTAACAACGTTTCGCACGCACACAATAAAACGCGGCGTCGGTTTCTTCCCAACCTGCAGTACCACAGATTTTGGGTCGAAAGCGAGCGGCGGTGGGTGCGTTTAAGGGTGAGCAATAAAGGCTTGCGTCTGATCGACAAGGTGGGGATCGATCGCGTGCTGGCGCAGATGCGCGCCCGCGGCGAAAAGATTTAAGGAGACCACGATGCGAGAAAAGATCAAACTGGTGTCCAGCGCGGGCACGGGGCATTTCTACACCACTTCTAAAAACAAGCGCAATACGCCGGATAAGATCGAGATCAAAAAATTTGATCCGGTGGTGCGTAAGCACGTCGCTTACAAAGAAGCCAAGCTAAAATAGGCCTTGGCTTGCCGCGGCCACAAGCAAGATCTAACAACCCCAGCCCCTTACACGGGTTGCAGCGTATAGCCTCGAAGCGAGCGCGCGAAATCCTCCAAGGCCCTGATCCCAGTCTGCTCAGCCTGGCGACACCAATCCTGCAGCGCGCTGAGCAACGCCTCTTGGCTAGCCGTTTTCTCCTGCCACAAGCGTTGCAGCTGCAGCTTGTATTCGTACACGGTTTCTAAGGTCGGGGTTAGTGGGAGAAGGTGCCTTAAGTGCTGCTTGACCTCTTCGCTGATTAGGGAGTCCTCCCGGGTTAGCAAGGTTCGTAGTGGCCTAATCAGGTTGCGCGCACTGGCGTCTGCCTTGCGCAATTCTTCTTGGTAGACACGCCCAACTACGTCTTTAGCATAGTCGGCCATAACGTGTAATCGGTTCGTGATCACAGCCCGCACCGTATCCATGTCGACCTTTAGCTTTTCCCCGTTCACCACCGGTTTGGGCGCTACTTTTTTGATTTTGGCGAGCTTGCACAGGGCTAACAAGCGAATATAACACCACCCGATATCGAACTCCCACCATTTGGAGGACAGCTTGGCCGAACTCGCGAAAGCATGATGGTTGTTGTGCAGTTCTTCACCGCCGATCAAAATCCCCCAGGGAACGATGTTGCTGGAGGCGTCAGGGCATTCATAGTTGCGATACCCCCAGTAGTGTCCAGCGCCATTGATCACTCCGGCGGCTAAGAGCGGTATCCACATCATCTGGACCGCCCACATGGTGATCCCTATAGGACCAAACAGCGCCATGTCGATGATCAACATCAACACCACGCCACCTATACTAAGGCGTTGATAAACATTGCGTTCTAACCAATCATCGGGAGTCCCATGACCGTAGTCGTCGAGGGTTTCCCGACGGCGCGCCTCATCACGGTACAGTTCCCAGCCCTGGGACAGCACTTTCTTAATGCCGTATATCTGCGGGCTATGGGGATCTTCAGAGGTCTCAACCAGCGCATGATGTTTGCGGTGAATGGCGACCCACTGCTTGGTTATGGTTGCTGTCGTCAACCAAAGCCAAAAACGAAAGAAGTGCGCTGTCAACGAATGGAGATCTAAGGCGCGATGCGCCTGGTGGCGGTGTAAATAGATGGTAACCGCCGCAATGCTTATGTGGGTGAGCACTAGTGTCACCACCACATAGCCCCAAATCGGCAATGGAAGTAGACCGTGCGCCATAGTGGTTCCTCTTGCTCTTGTTATGGTCTTAGGTAGGGTCCATCCTAGCGTAGAACTGAACCAGGGTCTAGTGCGTTTGGCGCTGGGCTGAGATGGCGCAATGCATATTTCCTAGCCCATCCACACAGCGTTACTGAGGAACCGCGTAGGTCGTAGCCATAATGCCTGAACTACCCGAACTGGAGATCACGCGACAGGGTATCCTACCTCATGTCCTCGGCCAAAGAGTCGAGCAAGTCATCATCCGCCAACCAAAGCTGCGTTGGCCCGTCCCTCAAACTCTGAAAAGCGAGCTTCCGGGGCAGACCATAGAAGGCATCGCGCGCCGGGCAAAATACCTGCTGCTTCACACCCACCGTGGATCCGTAATCCTTCACCTTGGGATGTCAGGCAGCTTGCGGGTGTTACCGACGGCTACTCCAGCTGGCAAACACGATCACGTGGACTTGGTGTTGGCAAACGGTGTCTACCTAAGGTTGCGCGATCCGCGCCGCTTTGGCGCCGTGCTTTGGACCCAGGAAGAGGTTCAGAAGCATCCCCTGTTGGCCCACCTCGGCCCCGAACCGTGGGACCCGGCTTTCTCGGGCGTTTACCTTTACCGGTTAGCACGCGCCCGGCGCGCGGCGATAAAAAACTTTATCATGGATGCGCGCGTGGTGGTTGGCGTGGGTAACATCTACGCCAACGAGGCGCTTTTCCGGGCTGGAATCCACCCTAATCGAGAAGCAAGGCGGGTGTCCCGTGAACGCTACGACGCGCTTGTAGGTGCGATCCGTGCCGTTTTAGAAGAAGCGATTCAACAGGGGGGAACGACCCTGCGCGACTTTACCCGTAGCGACGGAACGCCCGGATACTTCGCTCAAGCACTTGCCATATACCAGCGGGCGGGGCAAGCGTGCAGACGTTGCGGTGCTACGATCCGCAAGCTGCGGACCGTACAGCGTATGAGCTTCTATTGCTCGCGCTGTCAGCGCTGAAGTCAGTTTCCGCTCCATTCCTGGCGCTCGATGATGTCCCCGATGCGCTTGCCGGGACGCACTTGGCCCTGGTAGATGATCACCCGTCCCCCGGCGTTGCCACGGCTAGAAGGACTCTCGGTCCAAGTCCAGAGATGGCCCGACGTGGTATCGAGGATCATCACTTTCTCAGACCCCAAATCGACCCCTTCGGAGAGGGAGATGATCTGGTAGCGCGACTGTGCCGCTACCGTGACCGGGACCGCTGCCACCAACGCGAGCAGCGTAAGAGCATAGAAAAGCGGCTTCATGGACATCCTCCTAATATCGTCGCCATCAAGCTGGATCCCCCGCCGCGTTACAGATACTCGACGAGCAGTCCAGCAAAGATGCAAGCACCCAGCCAATTGTTGCTTCTAAAAGCGTGAAAGCAGTGTTCCGGATCGCGGTCTTTAATCAGATATTGATGATAAATCGCAAAGCTGGCAGCACCGAGCAACGAGAGCCAATACGCCCAACCGAGCCCCAGGCTGTGCCCCACGCTAAACAATACCGCAAACATCGAGAGCTGCAGCATCCCGAGGATAGGCCGGTCGGCCGAGTTAAACAGGATAGCGGCCGACTTCACCCCGATCTTGATATCGTCCTCGCGGTCTACCATCGCGTACATAGTGTCGTACACCAGTGCCCACAACACTGTCGCCAGCAATAACAGCCAAGCCACCGGCGGAACGGCGCCGGTCTCAGCGGCGAAACCCATGGGCACGGCCCAACCGAAGGCAAGGCCCAGGACCACTTGCGGGAGCTGGATGTAGCGCTTGCTGAACGGATAGACAGTCGCCAATCCCACCCCCACGAAGGACAAGGCGATGGTTAAGGGATTCATCGATAATACTAAGGTGAATGCTGCTCCAACCAGCAGCAAGCACAAGATTAACGCTTCGTCCACCGCTACCGTCCCTGCGGCCAGCGGCCTTGCGCGGGTGCGAGCCACATGGGCGTCGAACTTGCGGTCGGCGATATCGTTGATCACACAGCCCGCTGAGCGCATCAATACCACCCCGGCCAAAAACACGCTCAGCACCCATGGGTCGGGTCGACCCTGTGAGGCGATCCACAGCGCCCACAGCGTGGGCCACAACAGTAGTAAAATTCCGATGGGCTTATCCAATCGCATCAATCGTGCATACTGCTTCCCCTTTTCCCAGAGCTTCGCGAAGATCGAGATCATTTCACCGACAGTATGCCCGCCACGATACTGGGGCGGGCCGCTCATACATTGGCGTATTCTACGTCATTCGCGAACCATCGGCGGATCAGGGGATCGACGCGCTCGGGATATTTTTGTAGCAACATGTCCGCCGCCTCTCGTACCCGTGGCAAGCAATCACGATCCCGGTTCAAATCAGCGACCCGAAACTGGGGCACCCCGGCTTGCCGGGTTCCCAAAATCTCTCCGGGTCCACGCAAGGCCAAATCCCGCTCGGCGATTTCGAAGCCATCGCAGGTCTCGCGCAGTACGCGCAAACGCTCTCTGACCAGCGCTGACAATGGCGCGCGGTACATCAACACGCAATCGCTCGGTTGGCTACTGCGCCCGACCCGACCTCGCAGCTGGTGTAGTTGGGCCAGTCCCAAGCGGTCCGCGTTATCGATGATCATTAAGCTCGCATTGGGGACATCCACTCCCACCTCGATCACCGTAGTTGCCACCAGGACTTGGGCCTCATTGTTGCTGAATGCCGCCATGGCACGTTCTTTCTCTTCGGTCTTCATACGCCCATGGATCAGCGCAACCGGCACCGATGGCAACGCCTGGGCCAGCTGAGTTGCAGTCTCTGTCACCGCCTGGCACTGTAGCACCTCAGACTGGTCGATACGTGTGCATACCCAGTAGACCTGGCGCCCACAGGCACAGGCCCTGGCGATGCGTGTCATCACCTCCATTCGGCGCCGTTCGGAGACTACGACCGTAGTGATCCGCTGGCGGTTGGGGGGCCGCTCATCGATCACCGAGACATCCAAATCCGCATAAGCCGTCATCGCAAGCGTTCGGGGAATGGGTGTGGCGGTCATGATCAGTTGATGCGGACAGATCTGTTCCGATACCCCTTGATCGCGCAAGGCCAAGCGTTGGAATACCCCGAAGCGATGTTGCTCGTCCACGATGCATAAGCCGAGCTTGGAAAATCGCCAGCCCTTTTGAATCAGGGCGTGGGTCCCTATCGTAATGGCGGGATCTCCTCGTGCCAGCTCAACCCTCGCTCGGGCACGCTGTTCTCTGTTTAGACTGCCGCTAAGCCACACCAAGGGCACGCCCTCCGGGCCCAACCAACGGCGAAAAGTGCGCAAGTGTTGCTCTGCCAGTAGCTCTGTGGGGGCCATTACCGCGACTTGAAAACCCGAGCGCCAAGCCTGTAGCGCGGCGGCCACCGCCACGACTGTTTTGCCGGAACCCACATCCCCTTGTAGCAAACGCAGCATCGGGGTGCCGCGCGTTAAATCGCTCGCAATTTTTCTTAAGACCCGCTTCTGAGCCCGGGTCAGCGTGAATGGTAGGCGTTTAAGGAAACCGTCCGAGCGCAGCGGGCGTAAGGGCGGTGCGCGATGCCGGCGTACCTCCGCGCGCAGACGTCGTAAACCCAGCTGGTGGGCAAGCAACTCTTCAAAGGCGATCCGCCTTTGCGCCGGGTGCCGCCCTTCGAGCAGGGTTTGCACACACGCATCCGGAGGGGGACGATGCAGGAACTCGATAGCCTCATGCAGCGAAGGCATGCCTAGTCTGTCCGCAACTTCTTCCGGCAGCCAGTCGGGACACACCCCCCGCTCGAGCAGCGGCAACGCCCTCGTGACCAGCTTGCGCAGGACGCTCTGGCCCAGACCCTCCGTAGTCTTGTAAATCGGGGTTAAAAAGGAATCCACCGGCGCAAGCTGCTGCAGATCGATGCGGCGATATTGCGGATGAATGATTTCCAAGCCATAAGGCCCCGCGCGCACCTCGCCATAACAGCGCAAAGCCATCCCACGCACCAGTTGCTCGCGCTGCCCGCGCGTATAGTGAAAAAAGCGCAGGCCAATGGTCCCAGAACCATCGCTAAGCCGGCCCACCAGAGAGCGACGACGGCCTGTGTGTTCCTGAGACAAATCCAGGGCCCCCTGGATCAAGGCGCGCGCTCCAACCTTCAAGGCGGCTATCGGTGTGATCCGGGTGCGGTCTTCATACCGCAAAGGGGGGGAAAACAGAAGATCCTCCAGCGTGTGCACGCCTAGCCGCGCGAGCTTGGCGGCAAGGATCGGCCCCACGCCGCGCAAAGCGTCAACGCGCGATGATGCGCTTGGTGGCGCTATCGCATTCACTCCTTGGGTGTCATTGCCCCTAGCTGGGTAATGCCATGATCGCGTCGATCTCTACCCTCGCCCCCTTCGGCAAGGCGGCGACTCCTACGGCCGCCCGCGCCGGGTACGGCTGTGAAAAATACTGCGCCATAATTTCGTTCACCAGTGGGAAGTCGCCCAGATCGACTAAGTAAACCGTGAGCTTAACAACGTCCGCCAGACTCCCGCCGGCCGCGTCGGCCACCGCGCCCAGATTATTGAATACCTGCGTGATCTGCGCCCGCCTATCACCGGGGACCAGATCCATGGTTTCTGGCACAAGCGGGATCTGTCCCGACAAATACGCCCATTCTCCGACCTTGACGGCCTGGGAATAGGTGCCGATGGCTTTAGGCGCGTGTTCGGTGCTGATCGCCAATCGTTTCATTTTGCTTCATCCGTTCAAGTTCTTATTCGCGCCACGCGGGAAACTGTCTTAATCCCCCGCATGGTGCGCATGATACGCGCCAAATGCTTGCGGTCCTTCACCGCGATGACGAATTTCAACAGCGCGAAACGGTCGTCTTTGCCCGATATCTTGACATCCTCGATGTTGGCCCCTAAATCCGCTATGGTGGCGGCGACCGTGGCCAGCACCCCGCGCTGGTTATTCACCTCCAAGCAAACCTGGGTAGAAAACTCACCCACCACGTCTTTGGCCCATTCCAAGTCGACCCACCGGTCCGGATGCTTGCGAAACTCAGCGAGATTCTTGCAGCGTTGGCGGTGGATCACGATCCCCCGACCTGCCGAAATAAGCCCCATAATCGGATCACCCGGTATCGGCCGGCAACACTTGGGGAGTGACACCACCATCCCCTCGATCCCTTTGATCGGCAACGGCAGCGCTGGCACGTTGTCCTTCACGTCACTCAGATTAGGCTGATCGCCCACCACCAAGGCACGCGCCACGATGGGCGCCAGCCGTTTCCCCAGTCCGACGTCGGTCAGCAGTGCCGCCATGTCGGCGCACTTTAGCTCCGCTAGGGTTCGCTCCAGCGCTTGCGGTCCGATCTCCGCAAAAGTCACGCGGAACTGTTCTAGGGCGCGGTCTAGCATCCGCTGGCCCAGCTTCTTGGCTTCATCTTTCTTCAGATTTTTTAGGAAATGGTGAATGTGGGACCGAGCCTTCCCAGTGACCACAAAACCAAGCCACGTGGGGTTAGGGTGGGCGCCCGGTGCGGTGATGATCTCTACCGTCTGCCCCGTCTGCAAGGGGGTGCGCAAAGGTGCGAGCCGGCGATCCACGCGAGCCGCCACACAGCGATTCCCGATATCGGTATGCACCGCATACGCCAGATCAACGACCGTGGCGCCACGCGGAAGGCTCATGATATCGCCCTTAGGGGTAAATACGTAAATCTCGTCGGGGAACAAATCGATTTTGACGGTTTCCAGAAACTCCTCCGAGTCTCCCGCCTTCTGGTGCATCTCCAACACCCGCTTCAGCCACTCTCGAGCCCGAACGTGCGCGCTGTTGTTCGAGGCGCCGCCGCTTTTAAACAACCAATGCGCCGCCACCCCGGCATCGGCCACATCGTCCATCTCACGGGTGCGGATCTGAACTTCGATTGGGCAACCGTGGGGACCAAATAACACCGTGTGCAAGGATTGATAAGCGTTAGCCTTGGGTATGGCGATATAGTCCTTGAACTTACCCGGCATGGGCTTGAACACGTTATGCACCACACCCAGAGCCCGATAGCAAGAATCGACGTTGTCGGCGATAATGCGAAAACCATAGACATCGAAGAGCTCGGAGAAGCTCAATCGCTTCTGGCGCATTTTTTTATAAATGCTATAGGGGTGTTTCTCGCGCCCGAGAACAGAGCCAGGCAGGTTCTCCTCATGCAAACAACGAACGAATGCGGCCTTGATCTTGTCCACCGCCTGCTTGCGGTTGCCTGCGGCTCGTTGGACCTCCCTGCGCAAGACGCGATAACGCATGGGGTAAAGAGTGGCAAATCCCAGGTCTTCAAGCTCCAGACGCATGTGATTCATTCCCAGGCGCTGCGCGATGGGTGCATAGATATCCAAGGTTTCACGCGCGATTAGGCGCCGCTTCGCCGGTGCTAAAGCGGCGATGGTGCGCATGTTGTGAAGGCGATCGGCGAGCTTGACCAGAATGACCCGCATGTCGTGGGTCATTGCCATCAGCATTTTCTGAAAATTATGCGCTTGGGCTTGCGCGTAGGTCTCAAACTCCATTTGGGTGAGCTTGCTAACCCCATCCACCAGCTCGGCGACCTCACTCCCGAATTCGCTGCTGATAAGATCCTTTTCGATTGCCGTATCTTCGATCACATCGTGCAGCATGGCCGCCATCAGTGTCTCGTGATCCATGTGCATCTGCACCAGGATTTCGGCCACTGCGACCGGGTGTTCGATGTAGGGCTCGCCGCTCAAACGATGCTGGCCTTTGTGGGCCCGTGCGCCGAATTCGTAAGCCTCTCGCACTTTCGCGACCTGGCCGGGCGCAAGGTAAGCACCAGCCCGCTTAAGTAAGTCTTCTAAGCTCGATGCGGGGGCGCTGGCCAACGTGGACATAACAGGTGTCTACATCAGCCTGGGGGTCCACCAAGAGCTAATCGTGAAGACGTCGAATACGGTTGGCTTCGCATCCAAAAGGAAGCTTGTTCATTCGCGTATGTCGAGAGCTTCCCCATCATCGTCTACTTTGAAGCGGGGCACATTGAACTCCTCTGCCTGCTCCTTCAACGCGATCGCATCGACCATAACGTGGTCGATAAGACCATCGGCGATCTCGCGCAAGGCTAAAACGGTGGGCTTATCGTTTTCTTCATCCACCAACGGCCGCGATCCCAGACTGATCTGGCGCGCCCGCTTTGCGGCAAGCATGACCAAATCAAAGCGATTTTCTGCATGATTAAGACAGTCTTCTACCGTCACTCGTGCCATATCGAATTCCCAAGTAATTGGACATTTTTGAAATTCTATCAAACCAGCGGTGATCGCGCCATTAAGGAGCGCAAGGTGTGTGCAAGCGCGTGTTTTTGCACCGAGCTTCGAAGCCGTCTCGCCCGAACAATCGCTTGCAGGTCGCTCAAGGCCTTCCCAAAATCATCGTTGACGATAAGATAATCATACTCCGCATAATGGGATATTTCGTTAGCCGCATCGCGCATCCGGCGCTCGATCACAGCGGCCTCATCCCCCCCCCTATGGGTTAAGCGACAACGCAAGGCTTCAAGCGAAGGAGGAAGAATGAAAACACTCACGCACTGAGGCAGGCACGCGCGGATCTGACGCGCTCCCTGCCAATCGATCTCCAGGATCACATCCTTGCCCTGCGCCCATTCGCGTTCTACCGCCAGGCGCGAGGTCCCATACCAACAATCGAACACCCGAGCGTGCTCCAGAAACGCACCCTCGGCCACCATGCGCTGGAATACCGCCGGTTGAATAAAATAATAGTCGACCCCCTCGCGCTCCCCGCTACGCATGGGTCGCGTACTGTGCGAGACCGCGACCGTGATCTGCGGTACCGTCTCCAATAACGCCCTTACCAGGCTTGTCTTTCCAGCGCCAGAGGGAGCCGAGACAATAAACACGGACGGCTCACTCATTCGATGTTCATAGCGCAACCGGAAAGCCGTGCCAAATAATGGGTTTGCTCATTTGCTAGGGGTGCACAAAAAAACGACGTCAGTGGCTTCGCCGGCTATTGTGCCACGCCGATAGCCGCAACTAGAAACCCCCGGTTATCGAAGCTCCAGAGCAGGCGCGGCGCCGAACAGCGTAAGAATACCTCACACGGCCAAGGCCATGCCGCCGCAGAAATAGAGCAGCAGAAAGAAGTCGAAGGCGAGCGGATTATCGCTGCGGTTCAGGCGATAGGCGCACCGCGCAGATCCCGCCGGCAGCTCGCCGGCCAGGAAACCGTGCCACGCAACGGCCAGCACGCTACAGTTTCAAGCTGCTGAACCGCGTCATAGATCTCTCCCGCGTTCTGGCGTCCTTAATCTTGTGCAACTGCCGGTAAGCCTTGGGCTTCCAATCAATCGAGAACATGACATTATTATAAGTATTTATAAGGATCTCTCAAGGTGAATATCGACTCACGCTCCGACCTTGGAAACACGTGTGCTGACGGTCACTTCCGGCAACACTGTGCCTTCGGTACAGATCTGCTTGGCGCCGTTTTGGGACCCGTTAACACGGTCGCGACTATTTTTCGATCAAATAATCGCCGATGACCAAAGCCTCTAGCCCGGTGGTGTAAAACATTCCCAGCGCATCCTCTACAGAATGGATCATGGGCTTTCCCATGACGTTGAAACTGGTATTGAGCACCAGGGGAACGCCGCTCAGACCATAGAATACCGCGATGAGATCGTAGAACTTCTGGTTCCATTCGCGCTTGACGGTTTGCAAGCGGCCTGTGCCATCCACATGTACGACGGCAGGAACCCGGTCTTTCACTTCTTCGCGAAAGCGAAGCGTGCGTTCCATGAAAGGCGACTCCTGATAGTTCACAAAATAAGCCGGGCCGTGCTTATGCAGGATGGCGGGGGCAAAAGGCCGGAAGGATTCGCGAAACTTTACCTGCGTGTTAAGGCGTGTCTTCACCGCCGGATCACGGGGATCGGCCAGGATGGAGCGATTGCCCAAAGCCCGAGGGCCGAATTCCGCCCGCCCTTGCACCCAGCCAAGGAGCTTTCCGCTCGCGAGAAGCTTTGCCGCTTCCAGGTGCACACGGCCGGGCAAAAAGCGCGCCTTGGGGGTTTGACCGAGCTCGATCACACGCTTAAGCGCTTGTTGTGAGATTTCGCTTCCGCGGTAAGGCGACGCCGTGATGGCCGGCCGCGGTGCCCGGGAATTCTCTCGCCGATGGGCAAGCAGGGCTGCGCCAAGGGCGTTTCCGTCGTCTGCCGGAGCACAGGGGATGTGTAAGCGTTGGAATGGCAAACGGCCGAGGACGGTGCCCGCATAGGACGAATTGAGCGCACAACCGCCGCCCAACACCAGATCCTCCGAGGGCGCGAGCGCGTGCAACTGTACCAGCAAAGCGTCCATCAGCTGGCAAAAGTAGGCTTGCGAGGTATAGGCGAGATCGGCCACGGATAGCGCATCCGTCCCCGGTACGCGGGCGTAGGGCTGCAAGGCATGGCAGAGCTGGCGCACGCGAGATGGCGAGGGATAGCGGATCCCGCTTTTTACCGGCTTCGCGAGCGCCCCAAGCAAGCAGGCGATCGCCTCATCGTGTTTTCCATAGGGCGCGAGGCCCATCACCTTCCATTCCTCCCCTCTGAGACTGGAGAAGCCGCACAGTTCGGTCACCAACATGTACAAAGCGCCCAGACTCTCGGGGCCGCGATGGTGCTTAAGAAGGCGAAGCTTTGGCTTTTGATAGTGGAAAAAGCTGATCGTCCCCTGCTCTCCATGCCCATCCACGATGAGGCAGGCCGCCTGATCGAAAGGGCTGGTATAGCACGCCGTTGCCGCGTGTGTGAGATGGTGTTCGAAGTCATAGAAGACCACGTTGCGGTTGCCGTAGGTTTGGCGCAAGGTAGCAACCAGATTGGCACCCGCTTTCACCCGGCTGCTGACGGAGCACAACAGAAGGTGTAACAATCGGTAGCGCTCCAGCAGCAGCCAGGCTGATGTTTTGTCCAGATTAAAACGACTGAGGGATGGCGCCTGGATAAACCCAAACGCACCGGCGAGCGATACCCACAAAGGAAAGCGGGCGTAACGGGGGCTCCAGGTGCGAGCGATTACAAAACGCGCCTTAGGGTCGCAATACGTCTCCAGCAACTCGCGTATGCGAAACAGGGGGTCTGGCTCGCAATTGATGGCGCGTTTGTTTTGTAAATAACGCTCAGTAGCTTCGGCGAACAGAACATCCCCTTGGGGCGATACGATCGCGATGGCGGGATCGTGCAGCGTGGTCGCAAGGCCCACGTAATACGTTTTCATGACCCGTGTACCGCATTACGCGGCAGCAGCCTGGCGCGACCGTTGCCATAACCCGAGCGCGCGGCGCAGGCCGAAGCGGCGCACGTAGGCCCAGGCGATGTGGCGCCAGGTGCGCTTGGAAACGACCGTCAACGCGCCATATCCAGTCCAAATCCGCCGCCAGCGGCGTTGCATCTCCTCTTCACCGGAGCTCACAAGCACGTCGTCCAGGTCCAGCGCGATGGCATCGAATGCGAGTCTGGCATGACCGCTCGCGAGATTGTCCACGGCCTGATGCAAGACGAAAAACCGCGGATCGATGTCCCAGTAGCGCAGCTCATCGATCAGGGTACGGTAGAACCCCCCCAAACCGCTCAGCTCAATAGCGAGGTTCAGACCCAGGATCTCAGGGAAAAAAGACCTGGGAAACTGAGAGATGGCGAGGAGATAGTTCGGGATCGCGAAATTGCCTTCTGGCACGCCAGGCCAATCCCAATCCACTGGCGAATTGATCGGTGGGACGCGCGTTCCCTGCACACGCAATAGCTCCCGGAAGATATTGGCGTGATTGCGCCTTGGGTTCCCATTGCCGATCTCATCGTCGTAGATCTGAAACAGCTTGGCCCGCACCTCCTCATTGGCGCACCCCGCAAGCGTGATGTTCTGCAACCAGCAACCGTCCACTAGCGTGAAAGGTGCCACCTGTTCTAACAGCCATTGGTATTCCTGTTTGTTAAGGCGAGGCGGGGGGACAAACGGGCGATAGCGAGACACGGCATCCGAATAGAGAGCTGTAATGCGTGCCTCGAATGCCGAGTGGGTATAGGGGAAAGGCCGCAGGAGGTCCCCTGCGCGCGTGTGTCGCAACACCTTTTCTGTGTGCCGCAGCCATCGGTGCACAAAGACCCACGCTTGGCGCCTTATCTGCGGGTAAACATCTACATTGACCAGACGGTGGAACACTTGCTTCCAGGACTGCGTTTGAGTCGACCTATCTTTGCGGGTTTTCGGCCAGTGCAGACCGGGGTTGAGATCGGAGTTGACGGCAGGTGGCTGGCCGTTTTCGGGCGTTGGCAAAACCGCCGGTTCCGCTGAGCCACCTTCCAGGCTACGCACCCATTTTTTTAGGGTGGCGATTTCTTCTCCGGTGAACACCTGATACATGGGCCCATCGGGAGAGAGCAGGGCGTGGAAAAACGGGCTCTGATCGGGATCGCCGACTTTGAGATAGGGCGATTGCGCAAAGGCCGATAAAAACGCATCCAAGTCCCCTTCGATCCATTCCGCTAGCGATTTGCCGAAAAGCTCGGCGCCGTGATGATGCCCCTGAGCGAACGCGCGCTTCGCTTGGAAGATCGCCATTACCTGCGCCCGCAGACTGGGGTTGCTTTCGCTTGTGAACCGTTTCTGCAGCACGGTTCTGTGGGGCTGTTCAATGACGTGCTGAACGACGACCCCATTCCAAAGGCGTTGCCAATGGCGCTGCCGCAATGCTTCAGGAAGCGACGCCAAATAGTCGCACACGACCCGGAAAATGGTCTCGAGCGGTGTTTGCTCCTCGATTGCGCCCTCCCGGCGTCCACGCCAGCGTTCCGCGGCTTCCCCCGGCGCAAGCGAGAGCAATGCCCAGTGATCGATAGCCGATACACCGCCAAAATGCCCCAGGGTGTAACCGATGACCTCGGGGAGAAAGCACCTAGGAAAGAACGATAGCGCGAGCTGAAACACCGGCGTGGCGAAAGCTTGTTCCAAGATCCGTGTTTGGCTTATAAAGGCCCAGGAGCCGGTGGCCGGCAGAATGATCCCGGATGAGTGCAATAACTCCCTGTACAAGAAACGGCTGCTTGAGGTGGGCTCTCCCCCGCCCAGTTTAGCGGCGTAGAAGCGCGACAGCCGCGCGTAGGGTTCACTATGGGCGGTCGCTGCGTTGGCGATGTGTTGGAGCCAGCATCCGTCGAGCAGCGCCGTAGGAGCGAACTCACGCAGCACATGCAAGCGATCGGACCCTGTGCTACCGAGATAGCGACCTACGATCCTACGCAAAGCGCGGATCCGTTTTCGCAACGCCTCAGGCGAATACCGAAACAAGCGCAATAGAGCGGGCGTATTGCGCAGCTGCTGGACCGAGCGCAGCCTATCTGTCACCAGAGCAAAAGCCGGTTGGTACACCGCTGGGAATTCGTCGTGGTGGAGTAAAAAATAAAAATTCTCAGGGGCCGTAAGTGCAGTGCAGCGGTCGGCATCGGGCTGTCCGAATCGAGGTTCGAATCGCGCTTCCGGGAGATCTGCGCTGGCGAAATCGTCGGCGAGTGGCCGCCACTTAGTGTATCCGATCGCGGTAACGGACATGCTCAACGCTCCAGCAGGATGTCTTTAGCTTGATTTATCTTCGCGGCTAGATAGTCCGAACCCCCGCGATCCGGATGGAACTTTTGCATCAAGCGGCGGTGCGCCGCGGTGATGTCGGCGTCGCTGGCAGCGGATTGCAAGCCGAGCACCCGATAAGCCTCTTCGCGAGTCATACGCCCCGGAGCGGACCATCCCTTGGATCTGGCGTTTGTACCGTTTCGCCAATCCGGTCCGCAAACCCGATCGAGATAAGCCGCCAGCACGTTAGCCGAATCCCGGTCCGCGAGCTGATACTGGTTAAACAAATCGATCAGTTGGGCGCGCGACAGCTCGTGCAATCTCTTTCCCGCAAAAGCGCCTTCCAAGATCTCCCCGCGGATCTCCCCGCTGGCATGATCGAGCGACACACGCACAAAACGGGTTTGCACGGTTGATGTATCGCCGGCTGGGGTAAAGGGTGCCGCGGACCGCATGCGCCGCCACAGCTGATGCAACACTGGGGCATAGCGCAACCAGGGAAGCAGTCGTATCAAAGCGGCCACCAGCGCCCCTGCGAGCGCGATCACCCAATGCAGGCGGCCGCTCACAGCCAAAAACACTAAAGCGAGCAGCCCCAGCACCACCGCGCCTCGGCGCAAAAAACGGGACACGATCGGAGTAGGACTGCGTACAAACCAGCGTCCGGCGAGAAGCAGCCCTAGCAGAACCAGAGGCCCTAAGATCAATAAAGCCCGCATGCTAATTCAGTCCCACCTGGGGTGTGCGCATTATACCCCATCGCCCTGTCCTGGCGCCGGGACCACACGGGCGAGTAGTGGTAGACGCTCGTTTATTCCGTCCCCTCGCTGCCCTCATTCGGCCTTCCGCTAGCCAGCAAGAGTCAACAACGAGGATACAAGCAACTCATCTTATCGCTAAGTGCATCGAGCTTGCTAAAATATTCCTGCGCGCTTTTTGGCATCGGCACGCGGGCCGAGGCGATGTAGGTCATGAGCTTCTTTCCCCACTGGATGAGGCGAACCCCTTCTTCGGCCATCCATTGCTGTTTTTCCGACAGGTTTGCGGGCAACTCGGGCTGGAATTTGCTCATCGCATCACCGCTTGCCACAAAGGCCGGCCAGACCTCGAATATAATGGCATCGCTTTTAGGCGTCTCTGTTTCCAGTTTGGCTGCAGCGGCAAAGCTCGTTACCACTTCAGCCAATTTGTCAAAACCCCGGCATAGCCGGAAGCTTCCGATGACCTTTTCTGCGATGGCGTCAAGCGCGGCCATGGTCTGGGCGACTTTCGTGTAACGCCCTCGATAAAACTCCTCTATGGGCAGGGAAAAGGCTCTAAAGGGTTCGCCCCACAATTCGTCCAATCCCTCTTCGCCGCTGTAATGTCTTACTTGCTTGGCGAGCTGTGAGGCTTCCAGGTAACAACGCCCACACTCCCTTAATAATTCATTCTGGGGCGCAATGACGATGCCCGCTTGTTCCAGCTCCACCAGCCGGGTAATGATTTCCGCGGCCCGATGCAGCAGAGCGCCTGCAAGCATCGCCGCATTTACCCGCTTACGGACGGGATCGTTCTGGCGTTCGTAGGCGCGCCGGGCCTCGTCGAGTTTGGAGGCCGGTGTGTTGATACCAGGTTCTGTATGATGAAAAACGCGCCGGGTGAGCTGATCGATGAGGATCTTTTTACTCGCCAGCGAATCGTTACGGATGTCGTAACGCCGGATCCAATAACCATCGTAGTAAACGCAGGGTTTGCCATCGATATCCCGCTCGGTACCGTTTGGCACGTCCCCCGTCGATTTAATCGTCAATGGCATCTATTTTGTTCCGATAAACTCGCAGAGCGCGGCGAGATTCTATTGCTGTGCAACAAAAGTTGCAACAATTTTCGCACCCTTTTTATAGATACCTTTTAACTCATTAAGTGACAAAAGAATGTTGGATTTTTATCCGGGGGACACCACCCCGGGGTTCACAGCTCCTGTGACCGGCGACTTAGTGGTGTGAACACGGCCCATAAACAGGCAAGCGTCCTGCCAAAGTTCTCAGCCGAGCCGAAAAGCGAGCAGGCCCGATGTTCTGCGCTGCGGTTGAAGTTCTTTAAAGATTAGGAAGTTGGTCGATACGGCTGGCATCTGCGGGATGCAGCCGGAGGCCAGGCGCGCGCATGCTGTCTCGAATACTGGACACCTGGCTCGCTCCCGGAATCGGCAAAATATGATCGCCTTTTTGTAACAGCCAGGCCAGCGCAATGCAATAGCTCGATTCCCCATATTTTGTCGCGAGCTCGCGTAGCAGCGATTCTTGCCTCAAGCGCTTATGCCCGTGATGCCCGCCAACGGGACTATGCGGGATGTAGGTTATCGAATTCCGCCGGCAGAATTCGACCAATCCGTTGTCGAAGTCCCTTTGCTCAAAGAGGTTGCAGCGATTTTGTACCGCAGCGATCTCCACCCGACGCAGGGCGTATTGCAACTGGTCCAGAGCCACGTTGGAAACGCCGATATGACGGATCTTTCCTTCCTCCTTTAAACGCTGCAGCTCGCCCAGGGATTCTGCCAAGTCCACCTGCGGGTCCACGGCGTGTAGCTGATAAAGGCTTATCGCTTCGGTGCCCAAGTCCTTTAGGCTTTTTTCACACGAGGCGCGCAACCATTGCGGACGGCCATCGACTTCCCACCGTCCCTGTGGCCGAGTCAAGCCTCCTTTTGTCGCCACGATCACCGCCTCACGCATCTCCGACAGTACCTCGCGGATTAGACGCTCATTGTGGCCGATGTCGGCATTATCAAGACAATAAACATTCGCCGTGTCGATAAAATTCCCACCGGCTTCCACAAAGGCGTCGATTACGTCCTGAGCTTGGCTTTGGGTGGGGCGGCCTT
>JBOIEE010000185.1:0-7023 GCA_050740975.1 Gammaproteobacteria bacterium
CGTGTGTGCTGCGCCGGTCTTACGGGCAGGCACCGCCACTTATACAAGTGTCGATGTCGGTAATAACCCCACCGACCGTGAGTCCAAGGGCCTTGAACGCACCAACTACCGCCAGCCCGATCAGGCCCCCCGCAATCGCATACTCGACTGTGGTCAGACCATCTTCTTCCTTCAGGAAGCGAATCAATTTCGTCAACATCAGAATTTCCTCACAAGTTAAATGTCGTCAACACTGTCTCCCCTCTCGATGCCGCCTTGCGGCGCGAGCGCCGTAACGCGTGTCATGCGGAGCTTAGTGCAGGAGGCTTGCCAACTTTTTGAGGACGCTGGGGCGAAAATCAGAACAAGAAAAATAGCTTTATGAAACAATAGGTAACATTAATAAGCCCAGACGGCGAGGCGCTTGAATTGCGAACCGGTGCGCAATTTTGACCATTGGATTAAAGTTTTCCCCCTTCCTGCCGAGCCCGATCTTGCTGTCCCCAGGGGGCGACAGTAGGTGCGGAAATCGGCGCGGGTGGGGAAAAGCCGGCTTCCTGCCGCAAGGCGTCCTTTTAGTCGCGAGGCGTCGGAGCGGGAGTCGATGTCGCCGGCGCCCGCGGCGGATATCCTGGACGGCCTGAACTTAACCTTATGCCGACAGGAGAAAATGTTGAACCATCGAGCACGATGGGCATTAGAGTTTTTAGCTTTCTGTAGTGCGGTCTTTGCCATCTCCAGGCGGCGGCGGTAGGTTCCGGAAATCGGCGCAAGCGAAAAAGCCGGCTTCCTGCCGCAAGGCGTCCTTTTCAGTCGCGAGGCGTCGGATCGGGGTCGATGTCCCCAGCGCTGGCATCGCCTGGGTTGTGGGAAAACAGCCGGTTAAGCCGTTCGAGGTTGGCCTCTGCGGTGGGATAGTAGCTGGGTGAGACCTCGATGGCGCGGCGGAGGTAGGTTTTTGCATCGGCGTGCCTGCCCTCCAGCAAACAGACGTAGCCGATGTTGTTCAAGGCCTGGGGCCTGCCCATCACCCGCTCGAAGGCATCCAAGGCCTTTTGGTATTGGCCTAGCCGGGTGTATAAGAGGCCCAGATTCGACCAGGCCTTGCTATGCTCAGGGTCCTGCTCCAAGGCTTGATGGTAGTAGCGCATAGCGGCCTTGCGGTCGCCCGTGAGATAATACGAGTAGCCGAGGTTGTTGAGCAGCATGGGCGAATCCGGCCTCATCTTGAGGGCCGCTTGGTAGTGCGAAACGGCACGCCCGTGATCCTTTGCAAAATCATGAATCAGCCCCAAGGCGTTGTACGCGCGCCAACGTGAGGGATCGAGGGCGAGCGCGCGTTCGAGCTGCTCTGCGGCGGCGGGGTTCTGCCCTTTACGGAGCAACACCAGGCCTAAACCTTCGCGCGCACCGGGATGGTTTCCATCCAGCTTCAGGGCTTGGCGGAAAGTCTGTTCCGAGAGGTCCAGTTTGCCGCGCAGTCCGTGCACGACCGCGATCTTGTAGCGGGCCTCGATGTTTTTGCCATCCAGCTCCAGCGCCTTCAGGTATTCGAACAGGGCGCGGTCCAGATCCCCTTTGCGCAAGGCCACATCGCCGTGGGCGATGGCCCGTTGCGCCTTGCCCTGCATCGCTAGCGGCGAAGTATCGGCCGTCTGACTTCTCGGCAGGGTGGCGCAAGCGCCCAGCGTGATCACCGCCAGCAGCATGCCGAGCGTACGCGTGGTCGATCGCACTTGAGGAACGCTCGCTATCGGTGCCCGCCTAAGGCGCGATTCGAATATCGAGAGGCTGGTCGACTTCCTTAGGTCTAGCGACATCCTTGCGATATTCATCCAGTACGTTATGCCCCTTGGGGGCATCGAATCCCGGGGCTTGCGTGGGCGGATTATGCACCGCGGCGGGGTCGTAGATCTGGGCGTCGATCATCTGCCGCACCGAGTTTCCGTAATCGTCCTCGACCTGGATCGGATCGGTGCTCGCAGTGCACCCCCCAAGGCAGATAGCCACAAGCGCGACCAGAGAAAACTTAGCCATGGTGTTGTCCTCCACTTAAAGTTCGTGACCGAAAGTTTTCCCCTGTTCCGCGCCGCCGCCTTGCGCCGCATCCGGCTCGGGCGGTTTGGGGCTTCTCTTTTCCATTTTTCCCATGAGATAGAACTCCAGGTCATCGGGCGGCACGAAGCTGTCGGTAGGCAGCCGCACCTGTTGCGCGGAGATGGGTCGGGCCAGGTGAGGGGTCACGAACATCACCAGTTCGGTCTGACCCCCTTGGTATTCCTGGCTGCGGAATAAGGCTCCGAGCACCGGTACATCACCCAGGCCTGGGAATTTGTCGACCAACTCCCTAAGGTTATCGTTGATCAATCCGGCGATCCCTATGGTCTGCCCGTCCGCCAGCTCCACGCTGCTCTGCGCGCTGCGCTTGGTGAGCGAGGGGATCACAAAAGTGCTGGGCGTGCCCTGGAAAGTCAGCAAGACATTGTTAGCGGCAGATAACTCGCTGACATCGACGTTCAGCTTGAGGCTGATCCGGCCCGAGTCCAGCACCACCGGAACGAATCTGACGCCGACGCCGAATTGCTTGAATTCGATGGTGATGGCGTTGCTGTTGCCGCCTTGCGGGACCGGGATCGGAAACTCGCCGCCAGAGAGGAATTCCGCTTGTTGGCCTGTAAGCGTGGTTAGGGTCGGTTCGGCCAGGATCTTGGCCAAGCCTTTCTCCCGGGACACGTCTAAGACCCATTCAAACAGGAAATCGCCGGACAGGTACTGCAGAAAGGCCCCGGAGGCGTCGATGGCGACTTCGCCTAGCTCTATCTCGCTGGTCGAGGGTCCGATGGAGCTGCCGCCGAAATTGCCGAAAATGGGCACCTCCAGTCCATCTGCATTCAAGGCGTCTGGGAATGAGGCGCCGCCGCGGTTCACCCCCAACTGGACATCGTTTCCGAAATGCAGGAAATTCACATCGGAATCGAGACGTTTGAGCACGGTGCGCGCCATTTCGGCTACTTTGATCTCAAGCATGACTTGCTGTGCGCCTCCCACTTGCAGCAAGTTAACGACGCTGCCCTCTTTACAGGGAGCCGTCGTCCCCGCATCCGGGCTTGATTCCGGCACACCGAGCAACTCCGCTGACTCGGTCTCCTTTGGCGCGCTCGGGACAGCGAATGTCGCCGCTCCTCCAGAACCGCCGCCTTTTTTGCACGGCGCTAGGAAACTCGCGGCGAGCTCCTCAGCGGCGCTCATCTTAACCACATTGGAGACTTCTCCGGTCAAAATGATCCGTTCCTGGGCCGAATAGACCTTGATGTTCTCCCCCGGCAACAGTTCGTACAGCTTCTCTTTTAAGGTGCCAAGATCGGGGGTAACTTCCACGTTAAACGATTGAAAAAGCCGATTTCGAGCATCCCACACCATCACGTTGGTGGTACCGAGGCCCCTGCCGACCACGTAAAGCTGCCGGTTGTTCAATATGATGATGTCCGCGATCGCCGAACTGCCGACGGAGATCTGCTTCGCCGGCTGCGCGAGTGGGATCACGGCAGATTTGGATAGGGGGACCTGGAAAACTTCACCGCTTCCGTAAAGCCGCTGGTCGAAGTTTTGTGCGGGCGCGTTGCAGGCCAAACCGATACCAAAAAAACAGGCGCAAGCGAACCGCCACAGCGCGGCGCCTCGATCGCCCGCCTCCATCCGTCTCTTTTGGACGTTGTCGTTATCCATGTTCCCCCTTTAAAGATGTATCGATGCCCACTCGGCTACTTGGCGGGTTTACACCCTTCGCACAGTCGAGAGGCACCAGCAGACGTATAACCTAAATAGAACTTAGTAAACGCCTGAATTCCCGTCAAGGTAAGCGGAATCGTGCTAGCGCTCACGCCGGAAGCTTAAGTTAGAGCTCACACAGTACGGTTTGCACTGACAGAGGTGCTACCTCCATATTATTTTTTCGAGCTGCCCCGCTTAAGCTCGGCGCAACGCTCGTCGATTCCAGCGCTTTTTCGACAGCGCCGACTTCAACTAATTATCGGCGCGGACATAGCATGATTAGCGAATCCATATGCAATCCGGCTCGAAAAAGTCTTCGGTAGCATGCGGGCCTGAAGCATTAACCAGAACATGTGCGCCGTTATACGGACTTGCGCGGTCAGGGCTACCGCGTGATGACGCATTTCAGCAGTTATTGACGGGGATAAGCACCGATTGACGGCTCTCCGCTTGGCCCTATTTTGGGATAGCCTTTCCCATGCTTGAGATAACTTACTGATCGTAAGCGGAACATTTCAGCGCGGGTGGCTCCGCTCGAGAGCTTGATAACTTACGGCAGGGTTGTTGCCTGTTTGCCCGCTGTTGTCCTTTAACTCTATTTGTTTTTTATGAGGAAGCGTATGAACCACTCCGTCGATTTTAAGACGTTAGTACTGGGCTTGCTGCTATTCGCGACCCATTGTGCCATTGCCGGAGACAAGTTTTCCGACCGAGATCGGCTAAGCGAAACTTTGCTCCGCGATGATCATCTGGCCGTGGTCGCCGCGGAGGAAGATCTAGCGGCTGCCCAAGCGGATTTGGACGCTGCTGTCACCGGGAATGCCTCTGTCGAGGAGATCGCAGCGCTTAATGCCAAGCGGCTTGAAGCTGTGGCCAACCTAGAGGAGGCTCAGCACAGCTTTGCGCTTGAGGAGCCGACGATCGAGACCCAGCTTGAGGCGCTATCCGATGAGCAGGTCTTTGCGCTGAATCGCTCGCTGAATAACGCCGTAAGCAGCGGCCTCAACGTAGACATCGACTCAGAGCATCTGCAGGACGTGATCGATGGCGACTATGACGGGCGTCAGATCAACGCGCTGACCAAGGCCTTAGAGGAGGAGGCGAAGTTCACCAAGCTCTCCGATAAATTTCAGGATAAATACGAGGCATCGGGCAACGAGCGATTCCTTGAGCACTCCGAGCGCATGCTGGACAAGGGTGTGCAGCAGAAGGAGAAGTTTCTGAGCAAAATCGACAAATTTGATGCAAAGCGTGATGCCACGGAGCTTAGCTTGAAGCGGGGTAGGATGAGAAATGAGCTTGATCTGAGGCGCGATAGCCCCCGGCAGGTCAAAGGCGATATGAAACGCGAGCTGAGGCAGGAGATCAAGCACGAGCTCGCGCGGGATCTCAAACGCGATGTCAGAGGGCAGGCCAAACAAGCCGCGAAACAAGTGGTCAGGGAACAGAGCAAGCACACCGCCAAGGGAAAGGGAAAAGGACATAAGGGCTAACTAGCCTTAAGATGCCAAGGCAAAAAGGGGGCGCAAGCCCCCTTTTTTCTTGACGCTTTTCTGCGCTTGGTCCTTAAGCTCGGCGCGCTCAAGCTGGGGCTCGGCGTGTGAACTATACTTTTTGAGTTCGCTAAAAAACAACGGGGGGGATATGGGATCAAAAGCAAAGGTAGGCGTGATCTCCGGTGGGCGCATCAGCCTGGTCGCGGTGCTCCTTGCGTTCTATCCAGCGGTTGTGTGGAGCGGCGCCTCCGATGCCTTATCGCGCGGTTTGGGCCAGTTCGAACGAGGGAATTATCGGCAGGCCGAGGAGGCGTTCAAGGCGGCGATCCGTTCCGATCCCAAATCCGCAGAGGCGTATTATTACCTTGGAGAGAGCTTGTCTCGACAGGGTGAGTACGAGAAAGCGGCAACCGCCTTGCAAAAGGCGATTGCACTCGCGCCGGAACTTCCAGGCGCCCGCTTGAGCTTGGGCATCGTCTATTACCGGATGGGGGCATACGAGCTTGCTGAAACGGAACTTAAACAGGGCCTCGCGGGCGAACCCAATAGCGGTGCGCTGCTCTTCTTTCTTGGTCTCACCTACCAGTCGATGGGACGCTACGATGAGTCCGTCGCGCATTTTAATAGGGCGAAAGCCGCAGACTTCGAGTTCGCGCAACTCGCCTTGTTCAACATCGGGACCTCGCGCATGCAGCAAGGCGAACAGCAGGCAGCCCAAAATGCCTTTCGAGAGGCGGTCAAGCTGGACCCGAGAAGCGACGTCGCCGATGCGGCGCGTCAGTCTTTAGAGACTCTAGCCGGGGAGGAGCCTAAGCGCAAGCGGTGGGCAGTGCTTGCCAGCGCGGGTTTCGAATACGACGATAACGTCACCGTCAGCGAGATCGATCAGAAAACAGCACAAAGCGATATCGCGGGCGTCTTTGAATTCTCGGGGGAGTACCGGCTGCTCGAGGCGCCAAAATATGAGATCAACGTCGGCTATGATTTCTACCAAAGCGTCTACCAGGACCTTTCAGATTTCGATCTGCAATCGCACAGCGGATGGTTAGGGGGCTCGCATGAGGTCATGGGAGCGGATGTTGGGCTTGGTTATCGATACACCTATACCTCGCTCGGCGATAATAGCTTTTTGGAGATCCATAACGTCACACCCACTTTCGGCTTTACAGCGCTGCTGCCCAACTGGTACGTCAATCTCCGCTATGACTTCCAAGACAAGAATTTCTTTGAGGATGATGCCCGCGATGCCGACCAGCATGCCTTTGGCCTGGATAATTATCTCTTCTTTATGCAAGAGAGGGCTTATGCCTTGTTGAGCTATCGGGTGGAGGATGAAGATACCACTGGGCCGGAGTTCGATTACGTCGGGCACTACGTCACGGTCGGTGTTCAGATCCCGGTGCCACTGCGCTTCATCGAGCCAACGCTAAAGCTAAGCTATCAGTATTTCGTGAAGGATTATGCCAACATTACCCCGAGCATCGGGGAGGAACGCGAGGACGAGCGCCATACCGTCGGCTTCAGCCTCACTCAGCCCTTGACCGAGATCCTTATCGCGAAGCTCGATTATCAGTATATTGACGCCATCTCCAATCTGGACACGTCCGATTTCAGCGAGAACATCGTAACGGTCAGCTTGGGGGTTTCCTTCTAGTGTAGTGCTTCGTTTTTCTTGGAACTTAAGCGGCGATTGGCGCGAATGAGTGCGTCCGCGAGGACGTTTTGTCAACAAGGTGAAAGTCCATGTCATATGAAGTCACGACATATGTAGCCGAAG
>JBOIEE010000186.1:0-12194 GCA_050740975.1 Gammaproteobacteria bacterium
GTCAGCCTCGCATCCCAAACCCACCAAGTCCCCCACATCGGCTTGCCCCAAAGCGAGCCCGTGACCAGCGCCAGGAAGGTAAAGGATGCGCCCAAGGGCGCGCTGCATTGGGCCAGTATGGCGGCCAGCTTAACCCGCCAAACCAGCACCACCACGCTGGCCACTGCCATGACCAGGTACACGAACAGAGACATCCATGCCGAAGGTACGTGTATATAGATGATACGGTAGCTCTCGCCTTGTTCCTGGTCGGGGGGCGCTACTACCAAGCCACCGTAAAGCCCCGCGAGCATCAACAGCAGACAACTCCCCCCCAGCCACTTCATGGCGCGGCTCGAAAAGTCGTAAAAATACCTTGGCGAGCCGAACCGATGGAACCAAACCCAAGCGCTCACGGGCAATGCCTTTGCGGATACATATCCTCTGTCCTTTGGACGACCTTAAGCGACAGGACCTCAGCGCAAACTGCCTGTGGTCCAAGCAGCAGGATGAAGGGGAAGGCGCAAGGATGCCATGGCCGTACGAAGTTTATCCCGATCACCTTATGCGGTCTTATTTCCTCCTTGCAGAAAAGCGGTGCGCTGCTCTGGTGTGGCCTCTGTCTGGTATTTTGCCTTCCATTCAGCATACGGCATACCGTAAATAAGCTCGCGCGCCTGCTCGTAATCCATGCTAACGCCTCGCTCCTCAGCAGCGGCTTTGTACCACTTCGACAGGCAGTTACGGCAGAAACCCGCGAGGTTCATGAGCTCGATGTTCTGCACCTGCGTATGCTCTCGGAGGTGTGCGACTAACTGTCTGAAGGCGGCTGCCTCCAATTCTGTGCGTAGTTTTTGGTCCATCTAATGCCTCGTTTCTAGAACAATGCGATTCAAGCATTATAAGCGCCGAGGGGGCGGTTTCTAATCGCCCGGATCAAGCATGTTGTTGTCCTCTGGTCAGTGCGAAATCCTTTCTTAGGCACATAAATTGCCTTGCGCCTTGAAAATACCAGAAGACTATAGTTTAGGAGCGGGAAGTATATACGTTAGGGAAGGTGGAACGTTGTATAGAGTTTTCGGGTATTACCTACCCCGTTCGTTAGTCGTCCTGAGTGCAGCGGAGATAACAATCCTGCTAGCCTCTGCCTATGTTGGGGCGGCGCTCCAGCTCTACGACTTCGGAGTGAGTCCCAACGGAGAAGGCCCGATCTGGATGCGGGCGGTTTTCTTCTGCGCATTGATGTTAATGGTCATGACGACCACCGGCCTCTATCAGCGCGATCTTAGAGATCGTGGTCACACTGTCGTTCTTAAAGTAAGCGCGAGTTTTGTCCTGGCGTTAATCGCTCTGACGTTGTTGGACCGTTTGTTACCTAACGTGGGTTTGGGTGCGGGCGCTTTCGTTATCGCGCTAGTTTGCTCTGGCATAGGGATCCTTGCCTGTCGGCTTATCTATTTCCAGGACATGGAAACAACGATGCGACGGCGGGTTCTGGTGTTGGGGGTGGGAAGAAAAGCGCGTTTGATCGAAGGACTGCGGCGCAAAGCGGATCGTCGAGGAGTAAACATGGTCGGATTCGTCGATGTTGAAAAAGGGCCCCGCCTTGTGGCGCCAGCTAAGATTGTACCGTGCGGTTTGACCATTCAAGAGTGTGCACGGCGGTTCCAAGTTGATGAAATCGTCGTTGCGGTGGACGATAGGCGCAATAAACTGCCACTCGACGAATTGCTTAACTGCAAAATGTCGGGAGTTAGGGTGATCGAGCTCGGCGAATTTTTGGAGCGGCAGCTCGGAAAGCTCAGGGTTGATTCTCTGCAACCGGGGGATGTCGTTTTTTCCAATGGGTTTTCACGCGCCGTAATCACCCCGAGTGCTAAGCGGTTATTGGATGTAACGCTCAGCTTCCTAATGCTGATAATGACGTTCCCCATCATGGGCTTGGCCGCCCTAGCTATTTTTATCGAATCCGAAGGCAAAGGTCCGGTAATTTATCGCCAGGTGAGGGTAGGAAGGAACGGGCGCCGCTTTGCGGTGCTAAAGTTTAGGAGCATGCACGTCGACGCAGAAAGCGATGGCGTGGTGCGCTGGGCGCAACGAGACGATGATCGCATTACCACGGTCGGGGCGTTTATACGCAAGGCCCGTATCGATGAATTACCACAACTGTTTAATGTCCTCAAAGGCGATATGAGCTTTATCGGGCCGCGTCCCGAACGCCCGGCGTTCGTCAGGCAACTGGAAAAAAAGATACCGTATTTTGGCGTCCGCCACTACGTAAAACCAGGGATCACCGGATGGGCGCAGATCTGTTACCCCTACGGGGATTCCGAAGAGGACGCTAAAGAAAAGCTTGAATACGATCTATATTATCTAAAAAATTATAGTTTATTCCTAGACTTAACGATCTTGATGCAAACAGTGCAGATCATCTTATGGGGCAAAGGACGCTAGGGCATCGATTCCTAAAACATCACCCTGAGTCAAGATCTCACACATAGGGGCGAAGGAAAAATCGTCGATCAGCTTCACCAGCCGAGCAAGACATTTGTCCATATTGAGATAATGCCTGAACCGCGACAATGCGCTGGCATTGCGGATCCGCGGTTGGTCTGGGTCCAACTCCCAGGGGTGAAGGTAAAACACGAAGGGATCTCCGCCACGATTGAGTTGCGCTAGCGCCCATTTGGTGAACCGATAGGGAAAAAGGCGAAAATAACCGCCTCCGGCGACCGGCACGTTGAAGCCCCCAAGCGACAGAACCGAGAGCGGATATTCAATCAGGTTATTACCGC
The DNA here is from genome assembly GCA_050740975.1 of Gammaproteobacteria bacterium. GTDB lineage: Bacteria > Pseudomonadota > Gammaproteobacteria > JBOHHR01 > JBOHHR01 > JBOHHR01. The sequence goes on from JBOIEE010000186.1 coordinate 2,775, forward strand.
CTACTGTTGTGAGAGTATGTGGCGTCGTTTTGGCGTGAGGGATCCCGTACTTATCGTGCCGCACGGGAAAAATGCTCGAATCATAACGGAATCCTTCCTCTGCGAGGATATCCAGTGCCCAGAGCGAGCTTTTTGTAATCGAGTAGGTAGCGGCGCGATAACCAATGACCGGTTGTTGTGCCAAGTCCTCCAGGATCTGTTTGCTCTCTCTTGTCTCGGAACGAAATTCTTGAGGCGTTTGGGCGTAAACCAGCCTGTGGCTTAGGCCGTGGGAAGCCACCTCGTGTCCCTGCTGGGCGATCTTCTTGACCAGTGCCGGAAAACGCTTGCCAACCCAGCCTAACACAAAGAACGTCGCTTTAACGTTTTTCGTGGCGAGGAGATCGAGTATTAACAGCGTATTTCTCTCGACACGACTCGGATAGTTCGGCCAGTCCTGTCTTTCGATAACGGCAGAAAAAGCCTCTACGTGAAAATAATCTTCGACGTCTATGGTTAAGGCGTTTTGCATAGGGTTCCTCTTCAGTTCGGTTTAAAACCACACGGGGCCGTCACAAGCAAAAGTGAACACAGGATCCATGCCACAAGCGGTTTTCACGCTTTGGCGAACCCGGAGAAATCATTGCGCCGGTTCGCAAGGTAAGCGCAGATCTGCTATTAGCTAAGACAGGTATTGACAATTTGGGAGACGGAAATGGCACGTATATTGCCGTTTGTTATCGGCACATGGCTAACAGGATTCTTTAGCTTGCTACTTGGCTGTGCGGCGAAAAGCCCGGCGCCAGGAAACGAATCGCTTTCCAAGTCGGCTTATGAATACATCGTTGGCCCTGGCGATCAACTCAGTATTTTCGTCTGGCAGAATCCGGATATTTCAAAAGATAGAGTGCCTGTTAGGCCAGATGGGAAGGTGTCGATGCCACTGGTCGAGGACTTGGCGGCTTCGGGAAAGACGCCAAATCAGCTTGCGCGCGAGATAGAGGGAGTGCTGGCGGAATACATCAAAGACCCGCTTGTGACAGTGACAGTCGTTGGGTTTGTCGGGGAAGCCAGCGAACAGGTGCGGGTAGTGGGTGAGGCGGCGAAACCTTTGGCTTTGCCTTATCGGACAGACATGACCTTGCTAGATATAATGATCGCCGCTGGGGGGCTTACGGAATTCGCGGCAGGTAACCGGGCGACTCTAATACGCTCCTCAAGCAACGGACAACAGCGAATAAATGTTAGGCTGGAAGACTTGATGAGGGACGGAGACATCAGCGCGAACCTGAATATAATGCCAGGGGACGTACTACTGATCCCCGAATCGTGGTTCTAGCTGTTTCTGCTGTGTGACTATTGGTTAACTCTGGGCGCTAATCATGCAAGAGATGATGGACCTTCTAAAAGATCACCTGAGGACGGTGCGCCGCCACCGGTGGGCAGCCTTGCTCGCCGCAATGGTGGTTTGTAACGCGGGTTGGATCGCGGTGACTGTGCTACCTAATCAGTACGAAGTGGCTGCGAAGGTTTTTTTTAATACCCGCTCTGCATTGAAGTCGCTGCTGAACGGTCTCGCCATTGACAGCTCGGTTGCCGAAGACTCCGCTAAAATCCTCCTGACCACGCTGGTTACCAGACCCAGGTTGGAGGAAATAGCGCGCAAGGCGGCACTGACTGATAAGGTCATGAGTCCCGAAGAGAACACTATTCTGCTCGATAACCTGGCCAAGGACATTAAGGTTTCCAAGACCTCCAGTGAAAACATTTACGATATCGCTTACTCGTCCTCTGATCCTAAAGTGGCGCACCGGGTGGTGGAGGCGGTATTGGATATGTTTATCCAGCAGGTGCTTGGAGCGAGCAGGAGCGATACGGAGGAAACCAAGAAATTTCTGGATGAGCAGATAAGCCATTATGAAACCAAATTGGTGGCCGCGGAGCGGAAACTGGAAGACTTCAAGCGCGAGCACAGAGGAACCATGCCGAGTGACGGAAGCAATTATTTCGCTCGCCTAGAACAGACGCGCGAGGATTTGCGCAAAGCCAAACTGGAATTACAGGAAGCCTCCAGAAAACGCGATCAATTAGAAAGCGGTCTGGCGGCCTCCAGGACCTCATTAGGGTTGGCTGGGAGCGCGGGGCCAACACCACTTGATCTGCGCATCCAAAGCATGCAAAACAAGCTCGACGAGATGCTCTTGCAGTACACGGAAAAGCACCCCAGTGTTATTTCAACACGACGTGCAATCGAAGAGCTCATGGATCTCAAGCGCCGAGAGCTCGGCTCCAACACGGCAACGAGCGCCGGCACACGTGCCTCCTACCTGGATCCGGCGTACAGCGCCTTGGGTTTGGCATTTAGTAACGCGGAGGGTGAGCTTGCGGCGGCGTCAGCCAGGGTACAAGAGTACACCCGGCGGTTGGATGAGTTGAACAAGCTTGTAGACACTATCCCAAAAGTTGAGTTGGAGCTCGCCGGTCTAAATCGGGACTACGAGATCAACAAGAAACGGTACGAAGCGCTGGTCGATAGGCGCGAGACGGCCACTGTTACCGAGAAAGCCGAGCGTGCCAAAGAGACGCAGTTTGATATCGTCGAACCGCCTAAGGTCCCGCTGTTGCCCACCGGCCCCAATCGTCCGTTGCTGACGAGCGCCGTTCTGCTTGTCGGCATCGGTGGTGGTATTGGTCTGGCATTGCTCATGGCATTGGCAAGACCGACCATTTGCAGCCGAAAGATGCTGAAATCCTTGACCGACTTACCGCTATTGGGAAGCGTATCACTGGTTTATAGTCCTGTAGATAAAGCGAGGGACCGCTTAGCGAATGCGGGATTTCTGTTGGTTAGTAGCGCTTTACTGACCACGTATGGGGCTTTAATGATTGGGCACAACTCAAACGTCGATCTGTTAACGAAGGCAGTAGAAGTAATTCTATGAATACGATAGAAAAGCTAGTCGATAAGCTGGCCCAGGAGATCGATGACCAATGGCAGGATGGCGTCGTCGCTGATCCTGGTGGTAATGCCTGGAGCAGCCACCCTGATCCCGAGGAAAGACAACAAACGGTTGTTCGGCTCGGACAGTCCGGGGGACAGGCGAATCTGGCATTGAACAAGTTCGATTTGGACTTTGTTCGTTTGAAGGAGCAGGGGTTTATCACACCCGATATCACCCACAGCAAACTTTTGGAAGAGTTACGCGTCGTCAAAAGACGCTTGCTTTCCAATTGTTTCGATCCTGAATCGGAGTTTGAGGGTGATCCGAGGCTTATCATGGTGACCAGTGCAACGTCGGGTGAGGGCAAGACGTTCCTGGCAATTAATCTTGCGCTGAGCCTGGCGACAGAAATAGACCGTTCGGTGCTGTTGGTTGATACGGATATAGTCAAGGGTGATATGATGAGTGTTCTGGGTGTTAACTCAGAGCGAGGCCTTACTGATGTTCTAGCCAGGGATGAGTCGGACGTCTGCGAGGCACTGATTGCCACCAATGTCGAAAGCTTGACGCTACTGCCCGCAGGACCCATGCGAAACAACGCGACGGAGCTTTTTTCCAGCGAGAAAATGGTGCGTTTGGTCAACGATCTTTCCCGCCGTTACCCGGATCGGCTGGTGATTTTTGATACCCCCCCCTTGCTCGTAGCAACAGAAACCCATGTCTTAGCCACATTGGCCGGGCAGGTGGTTTTAGTAGTGGAGGCACAACGCACAACGCAGGCCCATTTGGCGGAGGCCTTGGAACAGCTAACAGATTCGAAGGCGAGAGTTAGTTTGTTGTTAAACAAAAGTCACGATAAGGATGAAGCAGAGTATTACTATGGGAAATGCAAAGGGGAGGAAGGTCGTGAAAATAGGGCACCGACAAAAGCGAAGTAACAAAGGACGGCTGACGTGTGCGCTATTGATTTCCGTTCCTAGCCCTTTGGCATATGCGGCGCAGTGGACCATACAGCCGCTGCTCGAAATAGCCGAAACCTATAGCGATAACATAGCTCTAGCGCCTTCCGGGCTGGAAGAAGATGACTTTGTCACCGAGATCAGCCCGGGTGTCGTCGTCCGTGGTGCCGGCAGGCGGTTAACATTGGACTTTGGGTACCGGCTGCAAAATCTCGTGTTCGCCAACAACAGCGACAGCAATTCTACCAACCATCAATTGTTCGCCAACGCGGCGGCTGAGCTGCTCAGAGAGCATTTGTTCCTCGATGCACGCGCATCGGTAGGACAGGAGAATTTTAGCGATTTAGGGTCTCGCCAAAGCGATAACCTTTCCCTGGGGGGTGACCGCGGCACGGTCATCACTTATTCCGCCAGTCCGTACTGGCGACAGCGGTTTCGCGATCTGGCAGAAGCCCTGGTGCGGTTTACCTATGACGATGTGAGCGGTGACAACAACGATGCCAGCGGCAGTTCGGTGGCCGTTAATGCCAGCTTAACGAGCGGCACCCGTTTTGGCCGATGGGGATGGGGTCTCCGGTATGACCGACGCGATGTGAGCGACGAAGTGGGCGGCGGTAGCGACAACGCGGTGGACAACGACGGTGGCTCGGATTTCGAAACCTTCGACGGTGAAGTGAGCTATAGATTAACCCGTCAGTTGGGGATTTTTGCCGCGGGCGGTTTTGAGAACAATGACTTCGCATCCATGGGCCAGGATACCGATGGCGTTACCTGGCGCATCGGAGCTAACTGGAGGCCCAGCCGCAACACGGAGTTGGAGGCTTTTTACGGGGATCGTTTCTTCGGTTCCACGTGGGGGATGGATTTAACGCACCGTTCGCGGCGCACAACCTGGTCCGCGAGCTACCGCGAAGAGGTGGAGCAAACGCGTAACCTGCTTTTGGATCGCGCGCTCTTTACGCTCGCAGACACGCCCCAAGAAGCAATCACGAATCCCGTCGACGCGGAGGACCTCGTGCAAATTTCTGGCAGTCTGCCGACGTTTTCCAATGAGGTGTTCATAGACAAGACTTTTACCGGTGGCGTCGATATCGATCTCAGGCGCATGAGGCTCAGCCTGCGCGGTTTTAATACCACACGGGAGTTTCTGCAAAGCGGTGCAGAAGAAGATCAGTTTGGCACCCTGGTGACGCTCGATCGACGGCTCAGCCGAGCCACGACAGCGCTGGTCAGTATCGAATGGGACAGATTAAATTTTGAGCAACCTGAGCGCAGAGACGATACGGTGAATTTTCGCATTGGCATACTGCATGAGTTCGGGCGCCACGTGAGTGGATTCGTCGATTACGGGTTTTTGAGCCGGTCTTCCAGCGACGAAGGCTCAGAATTTACCGAGAATAGGATCATGGGCCACTTGTTGGTAACGCTTTAAAGCATATGTACCGACCATTTTATAAGCTTAGCGCAAAGCCCTTTAGGCTTACGCCCGATCCAAGGTTTTATTTCAACGCACGAAGTCATAAGCGGGCGTTGGCGTACCTGCTCTACGGTGTCCGACAAGGAGAGGGGTTCGTGGTTATCTCGGGTGATGTGGGTACAGGGAAAACCACCTTAATGGGCGCGCTGGCTCAAAATCTCGAGCGCCATAACGTGCATACCGCGAAAATCGTCACCACCCAACTAGATGCTGATGATCTGCTGCGGGTACTTTGCGCTGAACTGGGGTTGCCCTTTGAACGCGATTCCAAGGCTGTGTTGCTCAAGACTCTGGAAGAATTCCTCAGAGAATGCCTATATCAACACAAGCGGGTTATACTGATCATCGATGAGGCACAAAACCTGCCGCCGCGCTCTGTTGAAGAGCTTCGCATGCTTTCTAACTTTCAGCTCGCTAACCGGCCCATGTTACAGACGTTCTTGCTTGGGCAGCGAGAATTACGGCAGCTCATGCGTTCACGCGGATTCGAACAGCTAAGGCAGCGCGTTATGGCGGCTTATCATCTGGAGCCGTTTTCCAGCGACGAAACCAGACGCTACATCGAGCACCGGCTGCGGCTTGCGGGTTGGAAGAACGATCCCGCATTTGCCGAAGAGGTGTTCGATGGCATACATCGCTTTACCAACGGTGTGCCACGGCGAATAAATGTTTTATGTGATCGGCTTCTTTTATTCGCGTGCTTGGAAGAAAAACACGATATTCAGGCGGACACACTGAAAGCCGTCGTTTCAGAAATGCGGCAGGATGAGCTGGGGGATCTGCGAAATGATACCAGCCGTTATAGTGCACAGGCAGAGGATAAGCCGCGTTCAGACCATGAGGATCGCTACAGCAAGCTGGAGCAGTCCGTGGCTTTACTGAGTAAATCGGTAAAAGAAGAATTGGCGCGGCTACGTGCAGCAGTGGCGGAAACAAGCACGACAAAACAGTGAGCTACCGACATTGCTATTTACGGAATACCTATACCGCGCAGAGGCAAACCGCGGAGCGCATCGACTAAGCCTTAAACTACGTGCTCAGCAGTGACCGACCTAAAATCTTTCAATGTGTCAATAACGCAGTTGCCGCCCTCCGATTACGGGCGCTGGGATGCCTACGTGCATGAGCACCCGGATGCAAGCTTTTTCCATCTAAGCGGCTGGCAAAGGGTTATAGAGGAAGCCTACGGTCATCGCAGCCACTACCTTTATGCCGAAGCGGGCGGAAGCGTGCTCGGGGTTCTTCCATTAGCTCACATTCGCAGTCGGTTGTTCTCCAATGCCCTCGTCTCAACTCCGTTTTGCGTCTATGGCGGTGTCCTATCCGACACGCCCGCGGTGGCCAACGCGCTGGTAGAGCGCGCTTGCGAACTTGCGAACGATCTGAAGGTGGATTATCTCGAGTTGCGGAACCGTGACATAAAGACGATGGATTGGCCGGGGAAAGATCTCTATGTGACATTTCGAAAAACCTTAGAACCGGACCTGGAGGACAACTTGGCGAGCATACCCCGTAAACAGCGAGCCGTAGTGCGCAAAGGTATCAGTGCGGGATTGCACAGCGAGCTTGACGCAGATACGACACGTTTTTTCCGCATTTATTCCGAGAGCGTGCGCAATTTAGGCACGCCGGTGTTTCCCGCGCGCTACTTCAAAGCCCTCAAACGGAGCTTTGGCCCGCAGTGTGAAGTGTTGACTGTTACCCACAACGGGCTCGCCCTAAGCAGCGTAATGAGCTTTTACTTTCGTGATGAAGTGTTACCCTACTATGGAGGCGGGAGCAGGCAGGCAAGAGAACTCAAAGCCAATGATTTCATGTACTGGGAGCTGATGCGGCGTGCCGTTGCAAAGGGGATCCGGATCTTCGATTTTGGCCGGAGCAAACGCGACACGGGTTCGTTTAGTTTCAAGAGAAACTGGGGGTTCGAGGCCACGCCGCTTCATTATGAATACTTCTTGGTCAAATCCCGGGAGATCCCCGATATAAGCCCAATGAACCCGAAATACACGGCACTGATCGCATTATGGCAACGCCTGCCCTTGCCCGTTTCCCGCTTACTCGGTCCGATGCTGGCCAAAAATCTCGGTTAGCCCCGAGCGCCGTCCAAACCTTTCGTTGGTAAGGAATGCAGATGGCATCAAAGTACCTAAAGAAGTTCCGGTCGAGGAGTATAGGCGCTGCGCTGGAGGCTGGACGATTTAACAGCCGGCCAAGCCGAGACCGTAAAAGCGCGCAGGCATATCGCGCCGACAGAAACATCGGTCGTGGCAGATCCCATGATGCACTAATTTCAACACGGCCTTACGGGGAGTGCCGAGGGGGCTATGTGTACATATAGACCCCCGCCGGATCGGCTACGACCCAGAACACGGCTTATCTCTGTTACCACAACGGCGCGGCGCTGGTCCCTGCGGGCTGTACCGGAGCACCCGGCAACAACCAGCCTACAAACGCGGCGCAGTACCTCGTGCTAGCCGCGCCTGCAAGCGTCGATCTCACGATCGCCAAGAGCCATGCCGGCAGCTTCACCGTCGGCAGCCCGGGGACCTATAGCATAAGCGTGAGCAACATCAGCCCCGCCCCGAGCTCGGGGCTCGTCACGGTGACCGACACCCTGCCCGCGGGGCTCGCCTTTGTAGCGACCGGCTCGGGCGGGGTGAGCTGGAGCTGCAACGCCGCCGGCCAGATCGTGATCTGCACCGGCTAATCTCGCGACCGATCCGAGCATCGTCAACAATCACCTGCCGCTCGATCCCATCCGCTTCGACAGTAATGGCCTATTGGTGCAGAAAAGCGCCACCCGCAACATTGTCGAGATCGGGGAGTTCCTGGACTACACGGTACGGATCAAGAACGCCACGGCCTTTGAGCTGCTCTCGTTCAGCCTGAGCGACCGCCTCCCGGCCGGGTTTGGCTACGTGCAGGGCGGCGCCCGTTTCGAAGGTGCACCCCTCCCGGACCCGGATGGAGCCGGACCCTTGCTACAGTTCAGCGGCCTCGGCACACTCCTGCCCAACGCCACCGTGAGCCTGAGCTACCGGGTGCGCATAGGACCAGGCGCGCAGCTTGGGGATGGCATCAACCGGGCGCAAGCCGTGGGCGGAACGCTATGCTCGAATGTAGCGTCGGTACAGGTGAAGGTGTTCGACGGGGTCTTTAGCGACCGGGGCTTTATCCTCGGTAAGCGCCGCAACCGCATCCAGGACCGAGGCGAGCTGGGGATCCCGGGCGTCCGGCTCTTGCTCGAGGACGGCACCTACGCCGTCAGCGACTCCGAAGGTAAGTTCAGCTTTTATGGCTTGAACGCATTCACCCATGTCTTGAAAGTCGATGGGACCACTTTGCCGAGGAGCTCTAAGCTGATCGCGCTGTCGAACCGGAATGCCGGGGATCCGAACAGCCGCTTCGTAGATCTCAGAAAGGGCGAGCTGCATCGCGCGGATTTCGCGGAAGGCTCCTGCACTACTCGGGTCATGCAGGAGGTGAAACGGCGCCGCGTCTAGAAGAGGTGGTGGTGCCCGAAACAGACCGCACCTTGGACTACGAGCTCACCCCCGAGGGGTTGCCGACCCCGCTGAGCGATCCTAAGTCGCTGCCTGCGAGCGGTGTGGTCGGGAGGGACGCCGCGCAGCCTGTGAACCAGCGCCGGGGCGCAGTCACCAGCGCTGGGGCGCAACGGCCGGGGACGACCAGCGTGTGGCGCTATGAGCCCTTGATCGTACCCGGCACGCTCGATTCCAAGAACTCCAATCTTCCGCCCTCTGCGACGGCGGCGGTGCCGCGGGTGGACCTGGAGCAACTCTTGCCCAGCCTGGATCCGGCGCTGGGCTTCGTGGATCTCAAAGACGGCGACACCCTCCCCATCGCCCAGACCCATGTCCGGGTCAAGGGCAGAGCGGGCTCCAGCTTTAAGCTGATGGTAAAAGGCGAGGAGATCGCGCCTGGGGTTCGGGCTCAGCACCTCCGAAGCCGCACCCGATCTCCACCGCACCGTAGACGCCCTCTCCCTGCACTACAGCTACCAACCGGAGCGCTCCTGGGTCTTGAGCGGGCGGATCGCGGC
>JBOIEE010000187.1:0-3309 GCA_050740975.1 Gammaproteobacteria bacterium
CGTTGAGAGCGGGAGGCGAGATAGACATAAAACAATCGCGGGATCCTGTTCTGCGCCTAGGCGGTGCCATAGTGTTACGTACGGCTCACCGGCAGGAATTTACACCAAAAGTTGGGTTAAGGCACCCGATCCCCACACGGGGCCTAGCTCGTGTTTCTCAACGGAAACTTTTGCAGCGGGGCGTGAGGGAGGAGCCTGTGGACTTAGGAAGGACCTACTGCGGCGGTGGAAATCGGTCCATAGTTCCGATCATTTTATTCGGCGCTTCTCTGCGCCTCACACCTGCGGGGCGGGGTTACCACCATTGCCCTTAAATGATCGAAAATCTGTCCGCCCTTTTCCACGCGCCTCGCTAGATTCCCTAAGTCCGATAGGCTCCTAGACATAAGCACACTGTCCACGGCGGCCAAGCATAAACCCCGTGACGCTGGAGGATCTAACGGCCAGAAGCGGTGAAAAAGGCGGGTAAAGCTATTACCTGCGGTAATCGCGGGTGTACCCTTGGCGGACACACCCAAAGCAGCGCCGAAATATGGCGACTGTCGGATCGGCCACGAGCTTCCGCGCGGCTGTTGGCGTTCCTCCGGTAATCAGACTAAACGGCAAGGTAACCAAAAAAATGGCGGTTCCCACCAGCGCCGTACCGATGGCCGCGGGGCGTACCGCCAGACCATCGACGATGAGGTCGGCGGCGCCCGGTTCGGCCTCGTATCCGCCGCGAGGGACGTAGGCTGGGCCTCGCTGACGGCTCATTTGCTCCGCCGTCGCCTGTGAGGGGAACAGTGCAGTGCTCGTGCATAGGCAAGCGCCTATGAGATAGGCGCCTATTTTCTTAAAAGCGTTGCGTGACATAGGGGGCTCTCCGTAGACTCTGCTCAATACTATTCTGGATTAATAGAACGCGTGCACCGGTTTGTCAAAGTAGGGAGCCTCCTTTTTAACGACTTCTTGTCCATGGCTTGCTCCTGTTGCGTTGCACAAAGGATGGGTGGTCGTGGTTATGCTTACACACCGAATATGGCGTAATATTGATCCGAAGTGTGAAAATGGGTTTTTATACCGTTTTTCATTCTTCGCCGGGCACAGCTGTGGTTTAGGTCTCGATTTCCCCATAACAGGAAGTCTGCGCCGTTTGGAACCTTGAATTAATCGGAAATTCCTGAGCGCTGCCTTGACCACGGGCGGTGAACACCAGTAATTTCGTGCGGCTAACACCGGCGCGGTGGCATAAAAGACAAATAAGACGAGTGAGCGCAGAATGCGCCGGATGAGGCGAGCGTGGCTAAAAAGATTAGAGGAGCGGAAATTTTCGTCAAGGCCCTGATCGACGAGGGCGTTGAGCATGTGTTCGGCTACCCGGGAGGGGCGGTTCTTCACATTTATGACGAGCTGTTCAAACAAGACAAGCTAAAGCACATTTTGGTGCGTCATGAACAAGGCGCAACGCATGCGGCGGACGGCTACGCGCGCGCCACGGGCAAGCCGGGCGTGGTGCTGGTTACCTCGGGTCCCGGGGCTACTAACTGTGTCACCGGGATCGCAACGGCGTATATGGATTCCATTCCACTGGTGGTGTTCACCGGCCAGGTGCATACGCACTTGATTGGCAACGATGCCTTTCAAGAGGTCGATTGCATCGGGATCACGCGCCCTTGCGTCAAGCACAATTTTCTGGTGGAGAATGTGCACGATCTCACCACCGTGATAAAGAAAGCGTTCTACGTCGCGATGACCGGGCGCCCCGGCCCTGTGGTGGTGGATATCCCCAAGGACGTCACGGCCAATGCGACGGAATATCACTATCCGGCTTCCATCGAAATGCGCTCTTATCGGCCAAATGCCAAGGGGCACCCGGGACAGATCAAACGCGCCGCAGAGCTCATGTTAGCGGCTAAGCGTCCGATGATTTATGCCGGCGGTGGGGTGATCCTCGATAACGCCGCGGGCGATTTGACCGAGCTAACCCGCCTTCTCGGCTATCCGATCACCAACACCTTGATGGGTTTGGGCGGGTATCCTGGAACGGATCCGCAGTTCGTGGGCATGCTGGGGATGCACGGCACCTACGAGGCGAATATGGCCATGCATCACTGCGATGTGCTGATCGCCATCGGGGCGCGCTTTGATGACCGGGTCACGGGGGATTTAGCGCATTTTTGCCCCGAAGCCAAGATCATCCACATCGATATCGACCCCTCGTCTATTTCGAAAAACGTCCCGGTGGACATTCCTATTGTGGGTAGTGTCAGTCATGTTTTAAGCGAGCTAACCAAGCTGATCCAGGTCAGCGGGGTAAAACCGGCGGATCGGGAAAAGGATCCGTGGTGGAAGCAGATCCGCCAGTGGCGGGCATCGGATTGCCTGCGCTATGACCGCGACAGCACATTGATCAAGCCCCAGCATGTGCTCGAGCAGCTCTACGAGTTGACTGAGGGCGATGCCTACGTGACCTCCGACGTGGGCCAACACCAGATGTGGGCAGCGCAATTCTACAAATTCGACCGACCCCGCCGCTGGATCAACTCCGGCGGTCTTGGGACTATGGGTTTTGGGCTGCCGGCCGCCATGGGGGTACAGGTCGCCTTTCCGGACGCACCCGTGGTGTGTATCACGGGCGAAGCGAGCCTAGTCATGTGTATTCAGGAATTGTCGACCTGCCTGCAATACAGCCTGCCGGTAAAGATCGTGAATCTCAACAACCGGTATATGGGTATGGTTCGACAATGGCAGGAGTTCTTCTACGACAGGCGTTATTCGCATTCCTACATGGACGCGCTTCCGGATTTCGTGAAGCTTGCGGAGGCCTTTGGCCACGCCGGTATGCGGGTGGAAAAACCATCCGATGTACGCCCCATGCTGGAGGAGGCCTTTTCGATGAAGGATCGGCTGGTTTTGATGGACTTCATCACCGATCAGACGGAAAACGTCTACCCCATGATCGCCGCCGGTAAAGGACATCATGAAATGCACCTATCGCCGGAACGCGAGCTGGCTTGAGCATGCAACATATCATCTCGATCTTGTTGGAGAACGAGGCCGGAGCCCTTTGTCGCGTCGCGGGCTTATTCTCGGCGCGCAATTACAATATCGAGTCGCTTACCGTGGCACCCACAGAGGATCCCAGCGTTTCTCGCATGACCCTGGTGACCAGCGGTTCCGACGCGGTGGTCGAGCAGGTCACTAAGCAGCTGAACAAGCTGGTGGATGTCATCAAGCTCATCGATCTCAACGACTACAAGCACATTGAGCGGGAATTGATGCTGGTCAAAGTATGGGCGGGAGCGGAGGCGAGAGAGGAGGTTAAACGCC
>JBOIEE010000188.1:0-7777 GCA_050740975.1 Gammaproteobacteria bacterium
GTACTGACGATAGCCATGATCACCAACATGGTGAAAATCTTTGGCGGAATTAGCCCCAAATCCATCCCGATGTTAAGTACGACCAACTCCATCAGGGCCCGGGTGTTGAGGAGGATGCCGACCCGCAGCGCGTCCCGTCCGGGCATGCCTGCCAGACTGGCCCCGAGTGCGCATGCACCGAACTTACTCAGGCAAGCGGCACCTACCCAGCCGGCACACCAGAGCCAGTCGTCGGCCGAGACCAGCGCCCCGATGTGCGTGCGCATCCCGGTGTAGGTGAAGAAAATCGGGACCAGCACAGTGTTCACGAACGGTGCGATCCGCGCCGACCAGGCCTCGGCAAAAGCCCGTTGGTCATAGACCACCACGCCGGCGAGGAATCCGCCAAACACGGCGAACACGCCGAGGGAAGACGTGCCGATAGCCATCGCCAGGACAGCGGCCATGGTGAGCGCCAGGAAGTCATCGCCGAACCCGTCGTGTTTGCGCTCAACTGCCTCGATGAGGCGGCCCGCCAGAGGGCGAAGCACGGTGAAGCACACCGCAAGGAGACCGAATAGGCCGAGCATGCGAATGCCGAACTCCTGGTGGTTCCCATGTCCCAGTACCAGGATCGTGATGGCACCGAGGAGTACCCAAGCGACCAGGTCGTTCACGCCGGCGACGGCAAAGGTCACCACGCCGATGTCGCCGCCATTCATCTGGCGCTCCACCAGGATCCTCCCGAGAATGGGCAAGGCGGTAATCGAGAATGCGATGCCGACAAACAACCCAAAACCCAAGCGGTCCGGAACACCGACCTGGTCAGCATAATAATTAGCGAACGCCAGTCCAGACGCGAAGGGGATCGCGATGCCGAGCACCGACAGCAACGCAATTGCGCGGCGCATCCGCGTGTTGCGCAGATGAGTGAACTCGAACTCCATGCCCAGCTGGAACATCATCAACACCACGCCGATCTGCGCCATGACGCCCAGGATCAGCGACGACACTCGTCCACTCTCGGTATCCAGCCACCCCGGAGACCACCACGAAAGCAGCGAGCCGACCAACAAGCCGCCGACGATTTCGCCGACCGCCCTTGGCTGGCGCAGACGCACCGCGAAGCTTCCTACCAGGCGCCCAACCGGCACGATGACGAGCAGGAAAAGGAGTACCGGAACCAGCACAGACTCGACGATTGGGACTTTCACGGCTTTTTCTCCTGCGAAACAGGCGCACCTACACGCCCCTTCACTGATCGCTGCCGGAGCTCGTCGCCGCGGGCCGCGCAAGACTCGTAGTCGACCGCAGCCAGGTGCCGCCGTGCCCTGGCTTGCTCGATCGGGCGCAGTGCGAGGACATTCATCCGCGCTCTCAGCGCGCTGTAGCGGCCAACGCCGTGCCCGAGGCCATCGCGCAGGCGAAGAACGCGCGCAGCGGCTCGCAATGCACTGCTGCGGTCCACTCGTTCTCGAGGTTCTCCGTTACGTGGTGCTCGGCCAGCAGCGCCCTGCGGCGGTAGTGCCGTACCACCGGGTGCAGATAGCGGCCCTGGTGTGAGTGCTGGGCATCGGTTTGTGAGATGCGGCCGACCGAAACGTCGAACGGATCGAGCTGGTCGTGACCCGGGCCGTACTCGAGTGTGATCGCGAAGTGGCTTTGGTCCCCACCGAGCTCGCTCTCATGCACGTAGTCGAGAGGCAGCTCTTCGTAATACCACGCGCTGCCGGTGCGCGTGACCACGATCAGATCGCAGAGGACGCCGAACTGCTGCCACAGAGCCGAGGTCCGGTTCACGCGTGCGATCACCGCTTCCATCAGGGCCTGCGGATCCACTGAGAGGCTTCGGTGCGGCCAGGGGACGCCGTGATACTTCCACTCGAGCATGCGGTGCAGGGCTCGCACGCCGTAGCGGAAGCCGTGGATGAAGCCAGAGGTGGACTTCTTGAAGTCGCGGACCTGCATCAGCGTGCCGGCAAAATAGAGGTCGGGGACGTTGTCTGACTCCCACGCGGAGGTCTGTGCCGGGAAGCGGTTGTGCAGCACCAGCGCGGGGCGGCATTCGTCGGCGAAGATCGAGGTGTCGAAGCGGAAGCCGGTGCACACGATCACTCGGTCGTAGGGGAGATCTTTCTTGACCTCGTTCGCGCGCGCGAAGCTCACTGTGACGAGGTAAGATCCGTTCCGGCGCTCGATGCGCTCGACGTTTCCATCGAGCAGGGCGTTCTGTGACTTGAGCTGATAGGTGTCGAGCAGGTTGTTGTTGACCGCGCGCAGATGCCCGACGTAGTGGGACTTCCACGCCATGTGTATGGAGCTCGGGCCCGCGACGTGAATCACGGCCGCCGTCTCGACCAGGTTGTCCGCGGTCTCGAAACCCGAGTTGCCCTTGCCGATGATCAGCACGCGTTGCCCCACGAAGTCGCGGGGGTCCACGGAAACCGTGCCGTACAACTCGGCCGACTCGACGCCCGGGATGGGCGGGATGTAGGGCCGGGAAACGCCTGTTGCGACGATCAGACGCTCGGCCTCGTAGGTTCGGCCGTGCTGATCCGTCGCCCGGAACGAGCCGCTCCGGGTGATCCGCACGACGCGTGCGCCATAGCGGATGCGCAGGCGGAAGGCCTCGGCGAAATCGGCAAGATACCGCACCAGGTCATCGGCGGCTGGGAAGTAGCGCTCGGTGTAGTGCGTGAAGCGCAGACGCGGATGATCGGAGAGCAGCGAGTTCCAGTCCATCCGCAGGTTGAGCTCCGGGTCGTCCCACCCGGTGTGCGGCTTGTTAATCGATATCAGGCGGCGGTGGCGCGGGAAGGTGCAAAAGAAGGTGCCGGGCGAGGCGCCCGCCTCCAGGATCCGGTAATCACGGCCGGCGCGCTCCAGGAAGTAGCCAAGCTGAAGGCCCGCCGGGCCTGCACCGATTACCAGGTAGTCCATCTGTCTTCTCCCGTTTACGTGTGAGGCCGGTGCCTCGCGTGTTTGCACGGTGTATTCCGGGCGCGTTCGCCGGCGTTCAATCTGCGCACCTCCCGGCGCGGAACAAGGGAATAAACGAAAACCCAATCGGCGCGACGCCACATGCGTGAGGGGGCTAAACGCGTTTGAGCATGTTTCAAAGCCATATTAGTCTCCTCTTTACGTTACCGTTACAGTCTTTTTGGCTAGACTAGCGAGCACTCGTCACGTGTTGTGCTGAATATCGAGAAAATCAGCATGCATCCAAACCTCAATGCTTATCGTCGTTTAGCCATGCGCATCCACGGGTGGATACAGCACTGATAGAGTTCTAGTCCTTCTTCGTCCTCCCGAAATTTCAGACGGTCGCCAGGCCCCAGGGTCGAGGTCTCGACAGTCAATGTGTCTAGACACTCAGGAGCGGGTTCGGAACCAGGAGGATTCAACTCGGGTATAAACCCCCCTCCAAACTCCTCGACTTCCGTGAAGGTATGGGTACGCCCACCCCGGTTGATCGCCCGTAGGTTTTCGCCCTCCTTTACCTTGATGTAGGCGGGAGCGAACCGCCAGGCCGGATGCCCCGCTGGCAAGAGCGCGTCAAACTCCTCCACCGTCACGTCGCCCTTTTTCAGGGCACAGCCTCCTGTCAACTCAAAATCCGGATCGTTCGGATCGCAATCGTCCAAAGCCAGTATCCTGGCTATCCCGTCGTTCGCCGCGGCGATACCGACCATCGACACCAACATCAGAGTGATTAGCCATAACTTTGAAGTTTGCATGGTGCTTCTCCTCTCAGGATGTGACATAAAAGTTGCCTCATTTTCCCGCACCCTTCTCAAGTCTGCCCCAGTACCGTCTACGCAGCGGCCCGGGCCGCCCGGTGTCCCTCATGCCTGATTTTGTCCCCAGCACTCTGCCGTGAGAACCGCCGAGCCTGCGACATGATGCGCGCTATCCGCCGGATAAGGCGCTCCTTCGCGTTCTCCTTGTCCTACGGTGCATCGGTAAGCGCCGTTGACGTTTAGGTCCCGCGAGCCGGGCTGGCTTATGGCGTCGTGACGTCGATCCTCCTCGATTTAGTTCACGAACGCAGAAGCATGAGTTCTCGTCCGTGCTTGAAACAAGTTCGCGGATAGCAGAGAACCTCCTATTGATTCCGTATCAGAGCCAAAAGGTTCAATGTGGTATAGATCCCAAAGGGGCGGCGGGCTGCGCCAGCAATGAAAGACTCGCCACCCGATCGCGGTCCGGGAGGGAGGTAGCAAACTTACTCGAGAGATTCGTAGGAGCGCGGATGAGGCATCCGGATGAGATCGAGCGAAGGAGTAAAGCAGGCGGATCGCCGCCGTGCTGGATGGTTGCACCTGCGCATAAGCTGGCAGGAGTGTTTGCCGCACACACGTTTCTGGCGCGCTGCCCGTGGGTGGTTCCGCCCGCCGGTGGAGACTTCTACACGCTTGGGTGTGGGGCTCGTCAGGCGCTTCACAGGTTCAACGTGCAAAGAAAAATTTGTGGAGATTGAAGCTTAATACGGCATCCTATCTTTGGGATATCAAGTTGAATTTCCGTGCTTATCGATAGGTTCGAAACAGGTGGGGACCCCGCGCAGTTTGGCAACAGCCGCGCAAGCATTGACTACTCCAGAAACCTGTAATCCCGGAATTTGATCAGGACGGCGGGCGGGGGCTTGCAAGATATCGATGACGCGATCCGCAGATAGATTTGGCTGCAATTCAAGGAGTAGCGCTATGACCCCGGACACGTGGGCAGCGGCGAATGAGCTGCCGGAGATGAAATTATAAGTGCCCTGTGGAAAGGTCGTCAGCACCTCCGAGCCCGGTGCCATTATCCAAGTAAGACGAGGCGCCGGTTTCGTACACCTCTGCTCATGGGCTTCGCGGACGGGGACTACGTTCTTCATCGAGGCGGGAAAACCATAGGTTAAATCGGTTTGCTCCGGATCTGCCGCGACAATAATGATACGCTGTTCAATCGCCTTATTAATGAGCCTAGCGAGCAGCGAGTCGAAAGGTCCTGTCAGACTAAGATTTAGGATCGCAGGTTTTAAGCGGACAGCCGCATCGAGTGCTTTGGCTAGGGTAAGACTGTCACACACCGCGTCAAGCGAAGCTGCCTTTTCTGGCCAGCAGGCTTTCAAGGCCATCAGTTTGGCATTAGGCGCTATGCCGACGATCCCTTGGCCATTGTCAGCCAAAGCCGCAATCACACCGGCTACGGCAGTGCCGTGGACGTCATTCACAAAGGCGGCAGGATCGTCATCCACGAAATCTTGGTGTTCCGCTATCTGCCCTCTCAGATCCGGGTGGTTAAAGTCGGTGCCGGTGTCAATGATCGCAACCGTGACGTTGTGCCCTGTGGCCCATCGATGTGCCGCCTTGATTTGCATTGATTGGAGAGCCGTTTGCAGGCGGAAGTAGGGGTCGTTAAGCACCCGGAAGCGATGCACTCGCTGCACTGAATCAACCCGCTTATCGCGCGAGATCGACGCCAAGACCTGTTCTATCGATTGGTCTGAGGCGATCTTATAGACGACACAGTGAACGCCGAGCGCGGTAATCGGCCATTCGGCGACCGGGTAAAGCCTATAATCTTCGGCGAGCCTGGTGGCTATCCGTCTGCTCCAAGCCGAGTTTTGATACTCGCCCCGCGGGCGATATTGGTTGACGGCACGGCCAAGCGGCGCCCAGTCGATGCTCCGATCGACAAACGTCACGAGAATCCTTTTCTCCGCCCGTGATGATGCATCCCAATGCTTTGAGGACCCGGTCTGCACTGCCATCCGGCCGGTACAAGCCGCGAGCAGCACGACGGCGAATAGTACTGGCAACAGTCTAATTAAATAAGCATTCATGGGGCACTATCCGCGTCCCGATTGGCCTCCGGAATCGGCCACCCTGGTTCTGCTAATTGCACACTCGGATGATGGCGCAGACGCTCCAGCACGGCCCGGATGTCCGGACTAGAGCCGCTATCGGACCCAATCCTGACCGTATATACACCGATCGAGCTCGGCCCGGTGACAACCTCCCCGCGTACCACGCGCAGAAGCTGCTCAATCCGTTGCTGATCAGCCGTTTTCGCGAAGACCACGCGTATGTCGTGTTGCCGGACGGTAGGCAGACTGTCGTGGCGCGCTAGGGTGTGATACTTAGGGGTCTCAAACAGCGACAGCAGCCAGGGCCGAGCGGCGAGCGCTAGCCCAATCATCAAGAGCAACGAAAATGCGATCGCGGCGGGCCGCGGTACAGATACGCTAGACAGCCTTGCTAATACATCTAACCCCCGGGACTGGTAGCGGCGCCACCATCGCGTTCGATCCTTGGGCGCCTGATCCCCGCTCACGATACGCTCCCGCAAGCGTGAAAAGGCGACCTGTGGCGAGAGACCGATGACACTGGAGTTGCGGATCGCCTCCGCTAATCTTTGTTGGACCGCGATCTCTTTGCGGCAGGTGATGCAGATCTGCAGGTGTTGCTGCACGAGGTTAAGCTCTGGGCCCTTAAGGGTACCGTTCACATACCACGGTAACAGCAACCACACCTCATGATGGGCGGTATGCGGAGATGAGTGACCAGGTTCCATTACAGTGACCCTTGTGATTGACCGGGATGGGCTCCTTCGATGAGGCTAGGTAGCAGTGACCTGAGCTTTTTTCGGGCATGAAACATACGCGTTTTTACTGTGCTTTCCGGGCACCCCATCACCTGAGCGATGTCCGAGTAACGCATTCCGTGAAAGTAGGCGAGCTCAACGACCGTGCGCTGCTCGCGCGACAATGATTCCAGCGCCACCAGCACCCAATCCGTCAACTCCAATTGTTCCATCGTAGCCTCATCATCGCTCGGCAAATCGGGCTCGATATCCTGAATGGAGACATCTGCGTAGTTCGCCTGATATTGGTCCAGCAATTTGAGCGACTTTCGATAGGCGATACTGAGAATCCAGGTGGAAGCGCGCGATGTCAGCTCCAAGTTCGCCGCTTTTTCCCACACTACCAACATCACGTCATTGATGATCTCTTCGGTCGACTCTAGACGGCGCGTCATGCGATAAATGAATCGAAATAAGTAGTGGTAGTAGCGATTGTAGAGCTGCTCGAAAGCCTGCTGATCGCCAGCGCCGATGCGCCGGATCAGATCCGCATCATCGTGTGCCTCACGCATCGCCCTAGGGTCACCGCAACCTGGATTATTATTCATAGAGCTTTATGTCTATGGTGTATTGTGCGGCGTGCCCCCTCGGGTCCAGTCGCCAACCATGAACCTGTGTTCCTCTATATGTATTCTTTGAAGTCATGAAAAGGTTCAATCGCTTTGCCTCTCATGTTCGGCAATAACTGCACACGAGCACGGGCTATAATTACTTATGGAACACTCAACTCTAAAACCCGAAAGAGACAGAGACAACAACAGGGTTTCCCACACCTGCGGCCCCAGATGCGGGCCCAACGGGGTCCAGCCCAGTCTGATACGTGTCATAGTAACGTAGATCGATCGCCGCATATTTGTGTAAGAACCAAGTAACGCCGATATTCCAGTAAAGAGAGTCGTACCCAAAAACGGAGTTCGCGTCTTCGTAGCCGATACTGCTCGAAACATTCACATTTTCCGCTAGTGGGAACCGCGCCTGTAACTCGTAATCCTCGATTGAGTTGCTGCTGCCATAGGCGTCATAGGCAACCCCCACCCGCGCAGTAACCAGATCGCGAAAATGAACCTGGCCGAATAATTCACTGTAATCAGCTCCGTGTCCATACACCCTGCCGTCATAGACATAACCGGCCACCATTGCCTCGGCGCGCCAGTCCCCGGATAGCGAG
>JBOIEE010000189.1:0-24361 GCA_050740975.1 Gammaproteobacteria bacterium
CTGTGATAGCCGATAGCCCATCCATGCGCGCCGCAAACGACTTGCTGAACGCCTCGGGAATGTGCTGGGTGATCAAGATCCCGGGGCAGCTCGGGGGCAGGCGTGTCAGAACCTCCTTTATCGCCTCGGTGCCCCCTGTGGACGCCCCGATCGCGATCACGCGCTTGGTACTTTTGCATCCCTCCGCGCTTAGCCTATGCGACCCTCCACCCGCAGAACCTTGGTTTTTGACCATGCGGGTGCTTTGTCCCGAGCGAACCTGCACGCGCGCTTGGCTTGCCATCTTGACCTTACTGATGATCTGTCCGGCATAGTCCTCAAAGGTATGCTGGATATCCTTCGGTTTGCTGATAAAGTCCACTGCCCCGAGCTCGAGCGCCTGCAAGGTGACCTCGGCGCCCTCTTCCGTCAGTGCGGAAACCATGACCACAGGCATGGGACGCAGCCGCATCAGATTTTTCAGAAAGCTAAGGCCGTCCATCTTTGGCATCTTGACATCCAGGGTAAGGACGTGGGGATTGCACCCTTTGATGAGCTCTCGCGCCGCAAGCGGTTCGCCGGCTTCCCCTACTACTTCGATGGATGGATCACCGCTTAGGATCTCCGCCAATAATCGGCGTTGCAGCGCTGAGTCGTCCACGACGAGCACTTTTATTTTCTTCATCGTTTATGCCCGTTAGATCCGGTTGCCGTGCTAAAATAAATCAACGTCACCCGTGATGAGTTGCTCATCAAGAACGTGCGAATAGCGTTGTTCGCGCCGCGCGATAGTGTCGTTATGCAATGCGCGCAATTTCTTAACCAGGGCGCGACCAGTCGATGGGAAATAGATTACCCTTCTGGGATATGATCCTCCCAGATCCTCACTCATAACATCCAGTTCTTCAGTACGTGCATAATCTTTCACGAACTGTATGTTGCGCTCACCGATATCCATCAGGGTATTGAGAACGGATCCACCACCGAACAGCTTCACCTCGAAATTTTTACGCTGACCACCCTGTTTCATGATCGTATTGATCAGGTGTTCCATGGCAAAGTTGCCATAGCGCGTCGCGAGATTATGGTCTGTGTTCTCCCAAATACCGAAATGGGCGTATATGGGCAGCATGAAATGGTTCATCCCGCCAATCCCCAGTACTTTGTCGCGCACGCAAGCGGCGACACAGGAACCAAGAACTGTGGTGATGATCTCTCCGGACCCGGTGACGTAGTACTCTCCGGGCAGAAGCTTGGCCGAAAATGCTTGGTGCTGGTGATCCCAATATCGATGGATACCCTCAAACCCTAGGAGGACACGGGAAAAAAGCTTGTTTGACGCCGGGGCGGTGTTCATCCAGCCACCTTGCGATAGATTGTTTTGTTCACCAGGTGAAAGCGATCCGATAGGCGAAAAAGATTCTCCGAATGGCCCACAAAGAGGTGATTTCCATTGCCCATCAGCTCGGCGAAGCGATTAAACGTAGCGCATTTAGTCTCTTTGTCGAAGTAGATGACCACGTTGCGGCAAAAAATGATATCGAACGGACCCCGCATCGGCCACGTGTGGACCAAATTCAGCCGTTTAAACTGCACCAAGGAGCGCAGATGGCGCACCACTCTGACCATTCCCCGATGGCCCCCGCGCCCCTTCAAAAAGAAGCGCTTTAGCCGCTCTTCCGAGAGCTCTTGCACCCGTTCCTGACTGTAGATCCCGCTTTTGGCTTTGGTCAGCATGTTCGAGTCGATATCGGTAGCAAGGATCCGCACATCCCACTCGGCCAAATCGGGCAGCGACTCTTTGACGACCATCGCCAAGGAGTACGCTTCTTCCCCAGAAGAACAACCGGCGGACCAAAAACGCAGGCGTCGCAACGACGCTTTCTGTGCGATTAACTCCGGCAGGACCGTGTTGGCCAAGTATTCGAAATGATGGGGCTCGCGAAAAAACGACGTTAAATTGGTGGTGATGGCATTGGTAAATTGCTCGACCTCGTCGCTGTTACCCTGCGCAAGGTGCTGGCAATATTCGGCAAAGCAGGTCAAGCCCAATTCCTTCAACCTTGGTGACAGTCGCCGATACACCATGTCCTGTTTGAGCGCGCACAGGCTGATCCCGGTATGGCGCCTGACCAATCCGCGCAAGCGGTCGAAGTCTTTAGGTGTGAATGCGAACAGGCGCGTCATGGGCGTTGAAACCACTCCACCTCACACTGTGTCGCGATTGGCGTCGCCATTCCGCTTGTCGCCTGTTCCGGGGTTCCTCCTTTAATTACGGCATCAAACAGATTCCTCTCCTGCGACATGGAATACATTGCACGCAAGGTCTGCTTAAGGTCGCTCCAGGCGGCGGGTAGGCGTGCGCGCGACTCATCCGCAACAAGCGCCGCCAAACAAGCCAACCCGTCTCGCACATGAGATAGTCGCTGCACGAGCTGATCGTAGAACTGCATGGCCACGACTGCGGTATTGACGCTTTTCGCTATCGCTTGCCGGTAGCCTTCCACCGTGTCCACCAATTCTGCAGGCGCCTGATCAGAAGGGATTTCCCATACTGCTTGTTCCATGGCCTTAAGCTCACCGACGATCCCGGCAAAGGATCCCGAAAACGCCGCAATCCCGTCATCGCTCTCGGCCAACGCCGCCTCGATTTGTGCGATACCGAGATCGAGTAGGCGCACCATTTCTCCATCCTGTGCTTGCTGGCGTGTAGCTTGTTGCGCAACAGGCGGCTTCTGTCCCTGCGCCTCAGGAAGCGCCCCGCTACGCCGGCACACCGGCTGATCGCTTATCTCAACGAGTTTCAGGTACTGCTCCAAATCGAGTAGCTTTGCGGCTTTTCGGAACGGCTCGGAAGCACCGCTCCAGCGCAGCGCCACCCCCAGGGCTTCGGCATCGCGCACAAAGGCGGCCAGCAATTGCAGTCCACAGGTATCGATGATCTCGATGCGCGACGCATCTAGCGAGACTCGGTGCCTCACGTTTAGCGCGCTGCGGAGCTTCTCCGATAGCGCTTGCGCCTGCCCGATTCTGAGCTCGGGATCGAGCTCCATCACCCAGTCGGCAGTGCCCGTGTGTTGCCTATTCATCACCGTTGTTTTCCTATCTGCGCTCCCAAACTTCGGGTTAAGGTGCATCGGCTAGCGAGAAGGCTCGCTGCTTAGAACTCTTCCCACTCCGTGTCGTCCGTGCCGGTGGCAACGCGCATAGATGCAGGCTTGGCGGTCTTCGCCGTGGAGGCTACTGCTGCGCGTTTGTCTTTCCACGGTCGAGCCACGCTGCGGCGCTCTCCGCCGCGATATTCCGACTCGGCTTCCCCGGCGCCAACCCGAGGGATCTTGAAAAACGCGATCAGCCCGTTCAAGCGCTCGGCCTGCTCGCTCATGGTTTCAGCCGCGGCGGCGGATTGCTCGACCAAAGAGGCGTTTTGCTGCGTCATTTCATCCATTTGTACCACGGCTTTGTTGACTTGCTCGACCCCGGAGGCCTGCTCCCGACTCGCGGTAGCGATCTCGCCCACGATGTCGCTCACTTTCTTCACCGCGTTGACGATCTCTTCTAAGGTCTTACCAGAGGCATCGACCAGCTTGGCGCCGCCTTCCACCTTCGCCACACTGTCCTGGATCAATTCCTTGATCTCTTTCGCCGCCGTGGCGCTGCGTTGCGCCAAATTTCTCACCTCGCTCGCAACCACCGCAAACCCCCGCCCTTGTTCACCGGCACGTGCTGCTTCTACCGCCGCGTTCAAGGCCAATAAGTTGGTCTGAAAAGCGATCTCATCGATCACTCCGATAATGTCGGCGATCTTGCGGCTCGCGACATTGATCGCGTTCATCGCCACCACCGCCTGGCCGACCACCTCACCCCCGCGCTCCGCCTGCTCTTTAGCGCGGACGGCGAGATCATTGGCTTGGCGCGCGTTGTCCGCATTCTGGCGCACCGTCGCCGTCATCTCTTCCATGCTGGAGGCGGTCTCCTCCAGGCTGGAAGCCTGTTCCTCCGTGCGCTGGCTTAGGTCGGCATTGCCGTGCGAGATCTCGTCGGCCTTCACGTGGATCTCGCTGGCGCCGGCCTTGACTTCGCTCAGCACCTGGGTGAGCTGGTCTACGGTGGTGTTGGCGTCTCGCTTGAGCTGATCGAAGGCCCCCTGATACGTCGCTGTAATGGTCTCGGTGAGCTCCCCCCGGGCGAGCGCACCCAACACCCGCTGGGTATCGTTGATCACGCGCTCACTGACATCCACCAATTCATTAATACCCTCACTTAGTTTCTGGAACATCCCGGCCTTGCCCTGCACCGTGATGCGCCGTGACAAGTCTCCCGATTTGGCCGCCTCGACCAAGGAGTGCACAATCGACTGCATCTCTTCTTCTTGCTTTACTTCCTGTGTGCGATCGGTCCACTCCACCACGGTGCCAAGACGTGTGCCCTCGCCGTCTAAAACCGGCGCTGCGACCCAAGCAAAGATGCGCCCGCCCAAGGTCATCTGCGCTTCGTGGGTGGCGGAAAGTTGGTCCAGCAGCCGGCGCTGTTGTGCGGGATTGTTGGCGAGCAATTCAAGCGGCGATCCGATCAGTCTGTCGACGTTGAATTCCGGCAGATCTTTGCGCAACTCGGCTTGAGCGGCGCGAAACAGGGTTTCTATCGCTTTATTGAGATAAATGATCTTATGTTCGGGATCCGCAACCAGAATGCTGGTTGAGGCGTTGTCAAGCGCTTCCTTGATGCGCAAGGTTTCATTCGCCTGCTCGCGCTCTTTCTTCAATAGCTCGCGAAAATTCCTCTGCATCATCTTTAGCGAGTACAGAAACCAGCCGGCTTCATCTTTTCTGCCGCCGACTTCGATCGTGTTGTCGAGATTTCCTCTGGCCACGTCCTCGGCGAGCACACCTACCCGCTCGAAGGGTTTATTGATGTCGTAGACCACGAGAGCGACCAAAACGACGGCGAGCAGGAGGCAAAAGCCCGCCAAACCCAGATCCTCGTACTTATCCTTGTTCAGCCGGGAAATGCGTCCCTGTAGAAGCTCGGTCAACGCTACGGCGCTGGCATCGTATAGGCGCAAAGCCGCATCGATGGCCTGGGTACCTGTGGTAAAGACCTCGCTGGCCGGCACATCGATAATGGCGGCCTGCTGGAGGCGCTGTTCGACCAGATCCAAGAACTGCTTGCTCGCCAGGGACAAGGTATGCGCGCGGGACGATAACTGGGGCCTCAGTGCCTCATTTTTCTCCAACGCCACATTCATCGCACGCCGGGTTGCGTCAAGCGCATCAGGAACGCGCTCCTTAGCTTTGGCCAGCTCAACCTTGTGGTCTGCACTCAAGATCCTAGCAGCGGCGATCCCGGCGCTTTTGCCTCGCAACACCCCCAGGGCTTCAACCAGCGGCGGCAGTTTATTCACTACGGCGTCCATGAGGTAATAGCTGTCGAGCTCGGGATCCAGGATCAGATTGGACCTGTCGCCCACGTGGGTTACGAGATCCAGCACGGATCGGATCAGCGCCGTGTGCTGCTTGAAGCTCTCGGCGGCCGAAAGGGCAAGGGCGCTGTCTTTAAGCTTGTCCCACTCGGCTTTGATCGCCTGCCACTTGGCGCCGGCACCTAAAAGGGCTCCGTACTTCTGCTCCATCTCGCTCGCTAACTGGAGGGCCGCTTCGATATCGGCTTGCTTGTTCACCAGCCTTTCTTTGAAAGCGCTGTCGCCGGAGAGGTAGGCATTGCTCATGCCGCGGTGCTCGGCAAGATGTTGCTGCAGTCGCCGCAGTGGCATGTTGTACGCCACGCCATAAATTTCCTTCTGAGCAAAATCTATGTTTTGATTTTTTTCCGAGATTAAAAAATAAGACAAAGCCACGATGGGTATACCGAGCGCGCCCACTACGACGGCGAGCTTCCATTTGAGTGCCAGTTGACCGAGTAATCGCATTGCCGTTACCTCTGTATCTATTCAATCGAAGGAGTTAAAAATGTCGTGCGAATGTCTGGGCCACCGCTGATGCTGCTATTCATCACCCGGTCGACATCGAGCAGGATCATCATCTTGTCATCCACGGTGGCTAACCCGGTTACGAAATCATGGTCTACCGCATTTCCCACATCGGGCGCGGGTTTCACCTCATCGGGCGAGATGTTGTAGACGTCCGAGACTGCATCGACCACCATGCCTACGGTGCGATGGCGGTCCAAACCGATCGCCCTCACCACCACGAACACGGTAGTCGCGTCGAATTCGGCGGTGGCTAATCCAAAGCGTTTTCTGAGATCGACGATGGGTACTACGCTGCCACGCAAATTGATCACCCCCAGAACATACTCGGGTGTGTTCGGGATGGGGGTGACCGAGCTGCACCCTCGGATCTCTTGCACACTGAGAATGTCTACACCGTATTCCTCGCCGGCAAGCAAGAACGTTAGATATTGATGAGTTCCCGCTTGCGCCTGCATGGTCGCGTCGTTGGAATGCACCTTGGCTGTCATCGCTGTTTGCTCCTGAAAAAATTGTTTAGGCCGCAATCTGGGTTAAGGATCTATCTATGGAACCCTGGACCAAGCCCGGTATATCGAGGATCAACGCCACCCTGCCGTCTCCCAGTATCGTTGCTCCGGATATCCCTTTAATCGGCTTATAGTTCGTCTCCAGGCTCTTGATTACCACTTGTTGCTGACCCAACATTTCCTCAACCGCAAGACCGACTCGGTGGTTATCGGCCTCTACAACCACCAGCTGGCCTTCATCGAGCTCATGAGAGTGTCCGTGGAATGCCTGAGCAAGGCGGACGATGGAGATGTACTCATCGCGCAGCTTGTAGAGTTCTGCTCTTCGGGCGATGGAGCTCACCCGTGTCGGCTCCACCTGTAACGACTCGACGATGGAGGTAAGCGGAACCACGTAGATCTCGGTTCCGATCCGAACCAGCTGCCCCTCCAGGATCGCGAGCGTCAATGGAAGCCGGATGGTGAGGATGGTGCCCTTGTTCGCTTCGGAGCGGATCTGAACATGGCCCCCCAGATCGTTGATGTTATTGCGCACCACATCCATGCCCACGCCGCGCCCAGAGACATCGCTTATCTTTTCAGCTGTTGAGAAACCGGGATGAAAAATGAGATTCTGGATCTGCTCATCGCTAAAGGTGTCGCCGGCGCTAACCAAACCCTGCTCAAATGCCTTGCGGAGGATTTTTTCCTTGTTGAGCCCAGCGCCGTCATCCTTAACCTCGATCACGATGTTGCCCCCCTGGTGGTAGGCACAGAGTTGCAACAGACCCGTTTCGGGCTTGCCAACAGCTTTGCGTACCTCCGGTGGCTCGATGCCGTGGTCCAAGGCGTTTCTGACCAGATGCACCAGGGGATCGCCTATTTTCTCCAACACCGTTTTATCCAGCTCCGTATTTTCTCCAGACACGCTGAGCTCCACCCTTTTACCGAGTTTGTTACCCAGGTCGCGGACCAGCCGTGGGAAGCGGTTGAAGGACGCGCCGATGGGCAGCATGCGGATGTGCATCGCCGCCTCTTGTAGCTCCCGGGTATTGCGCGTGAGCTGAATCAGTCCGTCACGAAGCTCATTCATATTGAGTTGCTCAAAGTCTTCCCCGAATCGGTTTAGCATGGATTGGGTGATGACCAACTCCCCCACCAGGTTGACGAGGGCATCGATTTTCTCGATGCTGACCCGAATGGAAGCCTGTCCCCCGCCCGCTCTTTCGTTCTTGGCGCTGGTGACCAGCGGGGAGATCGTCTCGTCGGGAGTTTCCGCTTGCCCTTTACCCAGGATCTCAGACGCCACTTCCGCTTGAGGTTCGTCCGCGTGTTCTTCGACCTTTTCCACCTTGAGGTCGCAGTCGCCCTCTACCCATTGAAAGATCTCTAAGATCTGCTCTTTCGCCACGGCTCCCTCAAGCCAAAGATTCCAAGCGAGGTGACAGGTTTCGGGGTCTAGCTCCGGGCAAGAGGGCAGCGACGAGAGATCGGCCTCGACTTGTAAATGACCCAGAGTCGCGAGCTCGCGAAACAGGCGGTAGGGATCGTTACCGCTTTGCAACATGTGGGCATGCGGCCGGAAGAAAATTTGCCAACACGATGGATTGAATCTTTCTCCAGACGGGTCTCCTTTATCGGTCGGGGGAACTATAGGCTCTGGAGCTGAGTCCCTAACGTTTAACATGCTCTCTAACTGCTTTTGAGCCGAAGCGATGCGTTTGGCGTTGAGCTCCGTACCCGCCTTGGTTCCATCGACCATCTCCTGCAGGCAGTCTACGGACTCTAGCAGTAAGTCGATGGCATCTCGCGTTACCGCGCAACGCCCGTTTCGCATCTGATCCAGAAGCGTCTCCAAGACGTGGGTAAACTGTGGGATCTCGTTTAGACCAAACGTGGCGCTGCCACCCTTAATGGAATGAGCGGCTCGGAAGATGGTGTTGATGGCTTCCGCGTCGGTGCATCCCGCATCGATGGCGAGCAAGCCAGATTCCATTACGCTCAGGCCTTCGTAGCACTCTTCGAAAAATACCGCCAAAAATTCGCTGAGATCCATGGACATGGAATGAACCCTCCCCGTTTCACTTAAGAGTGTTAGCGGGCTTGCAAGAGCCTGCGTGAACCTTTAGCCCAGAAGCATTTTTATCGTGCCGATCAACTTATCCGGGGTGAACGGCTTTACGATCCACCCGGTGGCACCCGCGGTCTTGGCCTGGGCTTTTTTTTCTGCGCTGGACTCGGTCGTCAGGGTGAGGATGGGCGTGTGCCGGTAGTTGGGCAAGGCGCGCAACGCTTTGATCAATTCGATGCCGTCCATGCCCGGCATATGGACATCCGTTAGCACCAGGTCCACTGCCTTTTCCCCGGCAAGGCGTAATGCCTCCTGTCCGTCTGAGGCTTGTACTACGTCGAACCCGGCCTGTTCCAGGGTGAATGAAACCATCTTTCGCATGGAAGCCGAGTCATCCACCGCGAGTATGCTTGACATCGTAGCGTGTCCTCCTTAGTTGGTTAAAAACTGAAAGCTTGTTCCTCAGGCAGCGCCAAATAAGCCCAGTCCAGTGCCCCATGGAGGGCTAGCGGCCAGAACGAATGCACGGGAGACAAATGCTTGTGCTCCGGAAGGCGTGAGCAACCAATATGCCATCCCCCCACAGGAACGGCTAATTACACTAACGTATTGTTATATATTATTATATTAGCACACTTATCTAACGAGCTTAGGCCCAGACGGTGGCCGAGGGGGACGATCGTCAAAAACCTGGCGATCTGGGCTAGGTTACACCTTAGAAAGGTGTTGAATCGCGCTTTTTCGACGATCTGCGTTGCATCGGCTATCACGTCGCTTCGCGCGCCCGTGTGGCTTTCGCCACGAACTTTCTCTATATTGCTAAGCTCGGTCCCAAACCAAGCAGAGAAAGCATCCACCATGAACATCGCAAAGTACATTGAAGAGATGAGCTGGGTGACGAAGATCGTGTGGGGTAGCCTATTTGCGGTAATCGTCGGGTTTATCGCGACCTCTGGCTGGGAATCCCCCCAAGAAAAGCAAAGCATGGCCTATTTGAGGGGACGCGAGATCACCGTCGAGTACGCGCGTGAGGCGTGCAAGAAGGGCTTAAAAAACCACTTGTCGTCGGATATTGGCGATTATCCGATGCAGTCAAACACAGATCCGATGGCCACTGCGGCTACTCTGACGTGGCGGGGTGATGGCAAAGAGTTCACCGCTATCGTGTGCAACTACCACAAAGACAAAGGGCTGACGAGCTTAAGCATAGACGGAGTAGAGAAGCTCAGCCTTTCGGCGGCATCTCTAGAAGCCGATAGCAAAAGCGGAAAGACGGTGGAAGCTGCAAAAGCGGTTGAAAAACCAGCAGAGAAAACGGAAACGGTGGAAACGCCTTAGTTCCTGTCCTCAGCCTAGTGCTTTGGCAGCGTTATTTTGATGGATCCACAAGCCCCCCGCCCTCACCGGCGCGGGTGCGTAGAGGAGTGAGCCCTATTTCAAGCACCCACAACAACCGATGGCGGCGCGACGGGCTTTCAAGCCTAACAATCGGCCACTATAATGCCGTTCCTGTCACCGTATGAATACGGCGCGAAAGTGGCGGAATCGGTAGACGCGCTGGTTTTAGGTGCCAGTGGGGAAACCCGTGAGAGTTCGAGTCTCTCCTTTCGCACCACTTTATGTGGCAGCCAAACCAGTCCTGGCTTTCACTATGCCACGCCGTTGTAGCAGGTGGATCGACAATGCAGGTATCCATTGAGCACACCGACGATTTAGAATACCGCATGACAGTGGAAGTCCCAGAGGAACAGCTCACCGCGGAAATCCAAGCACGCTTAAGCTCGTTGTCCAAGCGTACACGCATCGATGGCTTTCGCCCCGGGCGGGTACCGGTCAAAGTTATCGAACGCCGCTACGGGGGTCAGGTTCGCCACGAAGCGACGGAACATCTGATCCACTCGAGTTTTCGAGAAGCCCTCTCCGCGCAGAACCTCGCGGTGGCAGGGCGACCTCGGATCGAACCGGCACCAAGCTTGCCAGGCAAGGGACTGAGTTACACAGCGACGTTTGAAATCTATCCCCAGATTAAGCTAGGTAACGTGGAAACACTCGAAATAACCAAGCCTGTGACCGAAATCACCGAGGTCGATGTCGAGGCTATGATTGAAAAGCTGCGGCGTGACAACCAGGATTGGGTGCCGGTGGAGCGCGCTGCGTCAGAGGGTGACAAGGTTAATCTTGATTTTGTGGGCTTTGTGGATAACAAGGCCATAGAAGCGGGGGAGGCCAACGGTTTTGAGGTGCTGATCGGCTCCTCGATCTTACTGGATGGATTTGAGGAGGGGCTAAAAGGGCATAGCGCGGCGGATGAGTTCGATCTGGAGCTGCGTTTCCCAGAAGGAAATACCAAACCGGAGCTGGCCGGCAAACCCGTTCGTTTTTCAGTAAAAGTGAATCAAGTCTTTGAAGGAAGGTTGCCTGAATTAGAAGCCCCGTTTTTTGCCAAACTAGGAATGGGCGGTAGCAACCTCGAGGCCTTTAAGCATGGAGTCAGGAGGTCTGTGGAGCTAGAGCGAGATCGTGCTATCCGAAGCCTCACTAAACGAAATGTCTGGGAAGCTCTGTTGGGCACGAATCCAGTGGAATTACCCAAAGGGCTGGTTAGCGAGGAGTCTCGGCGTCTGGTCGAGCAAAGGAAGAGAAATATGCTGGCACAAGGCATACCGAAGGAAAAATTGCCGAATCTCTCGGAGGAGAGCTGTGCACACGAAGCGAGGCAGCGCCTAACCCTTGGCTTAATTCTGATTGAAATCGTGCGTCAAAATGGATTGCAGGCGGACCCTGAAAAAGTACGCCAAAGCGTAGAGGCAATTGCAGCCGGCTACCAACGCCCTCACGCTGTTATAAAATGGTATTATGAGAATGAAAACCACCTGACCGGGGTGAAAAACGCGGTGCTTGAAGATGAAGCGGTTGCTTGGACGCTCAGCAAAGCTCGAGTCAGAGAAGTTCCGTTGCCGTTTGACGTCCTGATGAATCCCGTCCACACTGAACATCTAGCACCAATTAACACTTAAAATGCCCGAGTTACCCCAAAAGCAGGATATTCGCGCCTTGAATCTGGTTCCCATCGTCGTTGAGCAGTCTGCCCGCGGGGAACGCGCGTACGATATCTATTCGCGGCTTTTAAAAGAGCGAGTGGTGTTTCTAGTGGGTCCGGTGGACGATGGAGTAGCCAACCTCATCGTTGCGCAACTGCTGTTTTTGGAGTCGGAGAACCCGGAGAAAGATATTCATCTGTACATCAACTCGCCGGGGGGCTCGGTTTCGGCAGGGTTAGCCATATACGACACGATACAATTCATTAAACCAGAGGTTAGCACGATGTGTGTCGGTCAAGCGGCTAGCATGGGCGCTCTGCTGCTCGCCGGGGGAGCGAAAGGCAAACGCAACTGTTTGCCCCATTCGCGGATCCTGATTCACCAACCACTCGGAGGATTTCAAGGTCAGGCGTCGGATATCGACATCCATGCCAGAGAAATCCTGAAAGCCAGAGAGCGTTTGAATGAAATCTTAGCTAAACACACCGGACAGTCGATGGAGCGCGTGAAACTGGATACGGAGCGCGATTATTTTATGAGTGCGGATGAGGCCAAGGAATATGGCTTGATCGATAATGTCCTTGATAGGAGACGGGAGGCCTAAGCCCAATCATGTCGGTTTCGCGGATCGCTTAGTCGAGGTGTTGTATGGGTAATGGAAAACAAAACAAAGGCGATAACGATCGCTTACTCTACTGCTCGTTTTGCGGTAAGAGCCAGCACGAGGTGCGAAAGCTGATCGCCGGTCCCTCGGTGTTCATTTGCGATGAGTGTGTAGAGCTTTGTAATGACATTATCCGCGAAGAAGTACAGGATAAAGCTGGCGGCAGTGTTGGTAGCAAATTACCAACGCCGCACGACATCAAAAAGATCCTAGACGAATACGTTATCGGCCAACAGCAGGCTAAGAAGATCCTTTCAGTTGCTGTTTATAACCACTACAAGCGCCTCGATACGAGTCTCAAGCAAAACGATGTGGAAGTCGCGAAGAGCAACGTGCTGTTAATAGGACCTACCGGCAGTGGAAAAACCTTGCTCGCCGAAACACTCGCGCGCTTGCTCAACGTGCCCTTTACGATTGCCGATGCGACCACGCTTACAGAGGCGGGGTATGTCGGTGAAGACGTAGAAAATATCATCCAAAAGCTATTGCAAAAATGCGATTACGACGTCGAAAAAGCACAAACGGGAATCGTGTATATCGATGAAATCGACAAGATCTCAAGAAAATCGGATAACCCTTCGATAACAAGGGATGTCTCCGGCGAAGGCGTGCAGCAGGCTTTGCTCAAGCTGATCGAAGGTACCGTGGCGTCGGTACCGCCACAAGGCGGACGAAAGCACCCGCAGCAGGAATTCCTCCAGGTCAATACCGCTAACATTCTATTCATTTGCGGGGGGGCTTTTTCCGGTTTGGAAAAAATCGTAAGGGATCGTTCCGAAAAGGGCGGCATCGGTTTCGCCGCACAAGTGAAAACCAGGGCCGACGGCAAACGGATCAGTGAACTTCTGCACCAGGTTGAACCGGAAGATCTGATCAAATACGGCCTTATTCCTGAATTCGTGGGGCGATTGCCGGTTATCGCGGTGTTAGACGAGCTTGACGAAGAGCAGCTCGTACAAATCTTGACGGAACCAAAAAACGCGATCACAAAGCAATATAAAAGGCTCTTTAACATGGAAGGTTGCGAACTCGAGTTTCGCGCAGACGCTTTACGCGCGGTGGCCAGAAAAGCAATGGAAAGAAAAACGGGTGCGCGCGGGCTGCGTTCCATCCTCGAGCATAACTTGCTTGACATCATGTATGACTTACCTTCGATGGATGGAGTAGCCAAGGTGGTTATTGATGAGGCGGCGATTAACGGAGAAACCAAACCGTTGACAATCTACGAGGGATCGGAGAAGTCGCAAGCAGCATTAGACTGAGCACTGTCAGGTCATAACAGTCATGGAAAATAGCGTTTTCGTTCTTCCGGTACTGCCGTTGCGCGATGTGGTGGTTTATCCCCACATGGTCATTCCGCTATTCGTGGGGCGGGAGAAATCCATCAAAGCGTTAGAGACGGCCATGGATACCAATAAGCGTGTTTTGCTCGTGGCCCAAAAGAGCGCGGCACAAGACAATCCCGGTACCGAGGACCTCTACGAGGTTGGGACAGTTTCCAACATCTTGCAGCTGTTAAAGCTGCCCGATGGCACGATCAAGGTATTGGTTGAAGGGGGACAGCGCGCGCGGATCATGAATTTTGTGGAGCAAGAAGATCTGTTTACCGCCGAAGTCGTGTTGCTCAATACGAAGGAAACGGATGCGCAGGAAGTCGAGGTGCTCACTCGATCGGTGCTGAGCCAGTTCGATCAATACGTCAAGCTGAATAAGAAAATCCCCGCGGAAATCATTTCCTCTTTGAGCAGCATCGATGAACCGGATCGCTTGGCAGATACGGTAGCCGCCCACATGTCCATAAAGCTGGACGCCAAACAGAAGTTCCTTGAGATCGTGGACACCCAACAGAGGCTCGAGCAACTGCTCCACCTTATGGAGTCCGAAATCGACTTGCTGCAGGTCGAACAACGGCTGCGTGGGCGGGTAAAACGGCAGATGGAGAAAAGCCAGCGCGAGTATTACTTGAACGAACAGATGAAGGCCATCCAGAAGGAACTGGGCGAAATGGATGAGGGTGGGGGAGAACTCGACGAACTGGCTAAGAAAATCGAGAGCGCTGGAATGACCAAGGAGGCCGGCGATAAGGCTAGGGCCGAGCTCAACAAGCTGCGTATGATGTCACCGATGTCGGCGGAAGCCACTGTGGTTCGCAACTATATCGACTGGCTGCTGCACGTACCGTGGAAAAAGAGAACCAAGATCAGCCGCGACTTAGCCAAAGCAGAGCAGATTCTGGAAGCGGATCATTATGGTTTAGAGAAGGTCAAGGAGCGGATCCTGGAATACCTGGCCGTTCAACAGCGGGTAAAAAAACCTAAAGGACCGATCTTGTGTTTGGTTGGTCCACCGGGTGTTGGCAAGACTTCGCTGGGGCGCTCTATTGCACGAGCTACTAATAGGCGTTTTGTGAGAATGTCTTTAGGTGGGGTGCGTGATGAAGCGGAGATCCGTGGCCACAGGCGAACCTACGTTGGTTCTATGCCCGGCAAGATCCTGCAAAACCTGGCTAAAGCGGGCACTAAGAACGCTCTCGTGCTTCTCGACGAAGTTGACAAAATGTCCACAGACTTCCGAGGAGACCCGGCTTCTGCCTTGTTAGAAGTCCTTGATCCCGAGCAAAACCACACATTTAGTGACCATTATTTAGAGGTCGACTACGATTTGTCAGAAGTGATGTTTGTGACCACAGCAAACACCCTCAACATATCATGGCCCTTGCTCGATCGGATGGAAGTTATTCGTATTTCCGGTTATACGGAGGACGAAAAAGTCAATATCGCAGTCAAGTACCTTATTCCCAAACAAACCAAAAACAATGGCCTGAATCCGGAAGAGATTAAGGTAGCAGAGAGAACTATTCGGGAGATCATTCGTTACTACACCCGCGAAGCCGGGGTGCGCAATCTGGACCGAGAGCTGGCCAAGATCTGCCGTAAGGTGGTAAAGGAAATCATTTTAGCGAGAAAGCAAAATTGCGTAACGGTTGCACCGGGGAGTCTGGAGCGATATTTAGGCGTGCAGCGATTCCGCTATGGCTTGGCAGAAGAGGAAGATCGCGTTGGGCAGGTAACCGGTTTGGCTTGGACCGAGGTCGGCGGGGACCTGCTGACTATCGAGGCGGCTGTTGTGCCGGGTAAAGGCAAGGAGACCTATACGGGCCAGCTGGGCGACGTCATGCAGGAATCGATCAAGGCGGCGATGACTGTGGTGCGCAGCCGCGCGCATTCGCTAGGTATCGATCCCGGTTTCTATCGAAAATACGACGTGCACTTCCACGTGCCTGAGGGGGCAACGCCCAAAGACGGTCCTAGCGCCGGGGTCGGAATGTGTACCGCGTTGGTATCCGCACTCACTCAAATACCCGCACATGCGGAGGTTGCCATGACCGGGGAAATTACCCTGCGCGGCGAAGTGTTGCCTATAGGCGGTTTAAAGGAGAAGCTATTGGCGGCTCTGCGAGGAGGCATTAAAACGGTGTTGATTCCGGTTGAGAACGAACGAGAGCTTTCGGAGATCCCTAAAAACATCAAACAAAATCTTGAGATCCGCCCGGTTCGGTGGATCGAAGAAGTGCTGGCGCTGGCTTTGCAGCATATGCCACAGCCGGCCGCGGTTGATGGGGTAGCGGAGGCCCTTCAGGCAGAGAAAGCGAGCACAGAATCCGACGACCTAGTGGTGGCACACTAAGGGACTACGCGTCCATCAGGGTTTTGCTTGACGCCATTTTAGGCACTTGGTATAAAACCGGACGGTAATAGCGAGGGGAGAACGGGTTAGCCGCTTCGCACAGGTTCATCCGTGCCGCCGCTGACAGGCGGCTTGCTTGTGGTATTTGGAGGATAAGATAAGCATGAATAAAGCAGAGTTGATTGACGCTGTAGCAGAAGCCGCTGATATCTCGAGAATACAGGCGGGACGGGCGATTGACGCCTTTGCGGATAACATCACCGTAGCGTTGAAAAAGAATGACCAAGTTACTTTAGTCGGGTTTGGAACATTCGGCGTGCGCAAGCGGGCCGCTCGCTCAGGACGTAACCCGAGAACGGGTGAGACGATCCGGATCAAAGCGGCGAAAGTTCCCACGTTTAAACCTGGAAAAGCACTCAGGGATGCCCTAAACTGAGCACCTCTGGGTGCTTAGCTCAGTTGGGAGAGCGTCGCCCTTACAAGGCGAAGGTCGGGGGTTCGAACCCCTCAGCACCCACCAAGCACGCAGAATTTGCCGGAGTGGTAGTTCAGTTGGTTAGAATACCGGCCTGTCACGTCGGGGGTCGCGGGTTCGAGTCCCGTCCACTCCGCCATTCTAGTCTAGGGCGCAGGGCGAGTTTTGCGCCTTTCCGTTACTCGTTCTCGCTCCCAGAATAGAAGCCGTCATCGATGTTGCAGCGCATCCGGGAAAAGTTTCAAAGCTGGGTGCTTGGCGTGTTTGTCGTTTTGATATGCGTTCCCTTCGCGCTCTGGGGGATCAACAGCTACTTTGGTGGTTCAGGCGAGGTAGTGGTTGCTGAAGTCGATGGGGCTCCGATTGCTCGCAGCCAATTCCAGCGCGGATTCGAGCAATTTCGCACCCAACGGCAAATGATTTTTGGGGCGAATTTCGAGTTCGACGAAGCCCGACTGAAACGCGCCGCTCTTGATCAGATGATCGAGAGTTTGTTGCTAGAAAGGACCGGCCTGGGGGCGGGGATGCGGATAAGCGACGAGCAGGTTGCTGATGCCATCGGCGGCATGGACGCTTTCAAGAAAGACCGCATGTTTACGCAAGAACTGTACGAGCAATTGTTGCGGGCAAGCGGTATGAACCCCGTGCAATTTGAGGAGCGGTTGCGCCAAGATCTGTTGAATGCCCAACTCCGCCAGGGCTTGGTGGACAGCGAGTTTCTCACCAAGAGCGAATTTGAATCGTCGGCTAAGCTGCGCGACCAAAAACGCCGCTTGGTTTACGCCACGCTTTCCGCGGAAAAATACCGTCCAGCGATCAGCGTAAGCGATGAGAATGTGCAATCATTTTACGCGGAACACCGCAAGGATTTCGTGACTCCAGAACGGGTCAGAATCGCCTACCTGGAGCTATCCGTCGCTGAGTTGGCGAAACGGATAACCGTCGGCGAGGACACCCTGCGAGATTTTTACCATAACCACAAGGGCGATTACGCCAAGCCGGAGCAACGTCGGATCCGATACGTATTGCTGAAGTTAGCGAAAGGCGCAGATCGAGACAGCATAACCGCGACGAAGGAAGAAGCGCAGAGAATCGCGTCTCTAGTCCGAGAAGGGAAAACTCTGCAACAAGCTTTCGATGCACAGCTCGGTAAACAAGAAGACGCACAGTTGGAATTCGGGGAAACCGACTTTTTTCAGAAAGGCGCAATGGATCTTGCGTTCGATGCAGCCGCATTTGGATTGCAAAAGGATGAGGTGAGCGACCCCATTCAGACCGAAGCAGGGGTTCAGGTCCTGCAGCTCAGCGAGATCAAACCGGGAACAGAAAAATCCTACGAGGAAGCGAAGAAAGAGGTAGAAAAGGCATACCGCAAAGAGCAGGCTGAGCGTCAGTTCTACGATGACATTGAACGCTTGGCCGATCTCAGCTTCGAGAATGCGGACACTTTAGAGCCTGCTGCCGAAGCCCTGGAGCTGGAAGTGCAGCACAGCGACTACTTTTCGCGCGACGGCGGGGATGGGATCGCAGCAGAACCCAAAGTGAAAGAGGCGGCATTTAGCCCCGCAGTTTTGGATCAGGGAGAAAACAGCGAAACCTTAGAACTTGATAACGATCGGGTGGTTGTCCTGCGGGTGGAGGAGCATAAGCCAGCAACGGAAAAGCCTGTGTCCGAGGTACGGGAGGAAATCATAAAAAAGATAGCCGACAAAACGGTGAGCGAAAAGACTAAAGAGGCTGGAGCGGCCCTATTAGGTCGGCTGCAGGGTGGGACATCGCGGGAGGATGTGGCGAAAGAAACCCAGATCGAATGGAAAGAAACGGGGCCTGTGGGACGAGCCGATCCTAGCGTAAACCGTGCCGTCCTGCGAATTGCGTTCCGCTTGCCCTATCCCAAGGATGGAAAGCCAAGCTACGAAGGTGTCCAGTTAGGGAATACAGACTACGTGCTAGTCGGTGTATTGAGCGTAGAGGAAGCTAAGGACGAAAAGCCGCCGATGGACTCGCCCAGCGAATGGATCGCCCACCAAGGAAATAAAAGCTGGCGCGATTTTGTCACCGCCTTAAAGCGCAAATCAGACATCGCCGTCTATTTCGACCGGCTCTAGGAGCCGGTCGGACTTAGGGGTCCGACCGGCTTCTAGGCACTTCGAAAATCCCCTTTCTCTAACCTTATCGTCAGGTTCCGATGTGCTTCATCAGGCGGCGCAGCCCCGCATGAGGCGCTGTGTTTGGTCGGGGAAGATCCTTAGGTGTTCCCCGTTTGATCTTAAGGTGCAGGAACCTGGGACCTGATAATGCACTGCTACCTAACACGGAGTCCAAAAGCAACAGATCGTCTCCTTCGGCGACCACCGAGTAACCGCATGCCTCGGCCACGCGGGCGAAGAATACGCCGGGGGAGACCGTCTCCTGTCCACCGGTGGATTCGTGGACCTCGTTATCCAGCAAAATATGGGTGAAGTTCTTGCCACCGTATGCACCCACCGTGGCGATGTTGCCCATGCGCATTAACGCCGCCCCATCTCCGTCGATCACCACTACCCTGAGATCTGGGCGGACAAGGGAAAGGCCCAACCCCAGTGAGGAAGCGCAACCCATGGACCCGACCATGTACAGGTGGTTAGGCCGATCGGCAATCGCAAAAAGCTCACGTCCCGTATACCCGGTAGTGGCGATCACTACGGTCCCTTTCTCGGAGGTGAGCTCCACAATCCGTCGCAAAGCTTGATTACGACTGGGGCGATTATCCTGCCAAGAAAAACTGCGCCGGGTTGCGCCCGTGTTGTTTTTCTTTTCCGGTTTGCTCGCCAGCAGATGAGGCGATATGGCTCTCTGGCCCATCACCAAGGCGTAAGGCATGTGCCTCGCGCGCATGGATCCCAGTACCCGCTCAAGGAGCTTTGGGATCTCTGCAGCCTCCATCGGAAATGGTTCCCAAGGGACCTCCATCAAATCGAAAAGCTGGCCAGTGATCCGCCCGATGAGCTCGTGTTGAGGCTCATCTTTAATACCCGGCGCGCCGCGCTGGGTGCAGATCAGCAAAACCGGGATCTTAAATGTGTACGTCAACGACGTCAGTGGGCTCACAGCATTACCCAGACCGGAATTTTGCATCATGACCACCGCGCGCTTGCCCCCAGTGGTTATGCCGACAGCGGTTGCGAGCGCATCACCCTCGTTTGCAGACGAAATATACGTAAGCGACGGATCCCCAATAACATAGTTTATAAACGGCGTGAGAAATGAACACGGAACACCCGTGTACCATTCAAAGCCGAGTCTTCTCGCTGGTTCTAAAAACTCCGGTGCTTCGATCATGGGTGTATTTTCGTTATCGACGCTTGATTACGGCTTCCAAAAGCTAGCAACTTGTCGGACTTAGGAAACCTAGCGAGGCGAGCGGGAAATCGCGGACAGATTTTCGATCATTTGAGGCGAATAGTGGTAACTATTTAACGAAAATGATCGAAACTATGAACCGATTTCCCACCGCCGCAGTAGGTTTCCTAAGTCCGACAAGCTGCTAGCTCCCGCCATGGGTGAAATCGTCCGCTCGTTCCAAATCCTCCAGCGAGTTTAGGTCAAGCCAGTGGCCATGGATATAAAGCACTTTTATCCGTTTGCCCTGCGCGACAAGGTAATTCAGCAAGTCGGGGACGCCCAGCTGATCAAAATCTTCCCGCTTGATCAATTCATTCAGCGCTTCGTGCAACCACCGACTCCCCTGTGCATCGGCCTTGATCATGCCGATCCAACGCCCCACGGGCTTTCCCAATTCGCATTCGCGTAGGTTTGAGACCGACAGCAGATCCACGTCCTGGTCCAAATACGAACGGTCATCTATGGCGCTAGAGTAAGCATAGTCCGGCGTTCCGCTGATGGGTGCCGCCGTGATCGCAGAGTCGACGACGGCGACTAAGGGATCGCGCCGCTCTAACAGATCACGCAGAATATACCCCCGGAAAAGTAGATCCCCATAAAGAATCACCACGTCGCCCTCAAGTTCCTGGCGCGCGCAGGCAAGTGAGGCAAGCTCTCCTGTTTCTTCGTGACGCGGGTTTAGGGCAACTCTGACTCCAGGAACGTCGATGGCATCGGCCCGGTAACCGGCAACCACGGCGAGATCGTTGATCCCCTGGCGCTTGAATTCGTCAACCAGGTGCGCAAGTAAGGGCTTGCCCGCGATAGGCACCATAACCTTGGGTTTATGAGCGGTGAGGCCCTTCAAGGCATGTCCTCGTGTGGCCGCCAGGATCACCGCCCGGGTGGCTGGTCTGGCAGCGGTGCAATAACGCCGTTCCGCCGCCAACAACTCATCCGCCCCTTGCAAACGGAAGATCTCCTCCACGGTTGCAATACGGTCCTCGGCGCTTATGGTCGATCGGCTGCGAGCGATCATGCTTGCCACCTCTTGCATATTGGCCACGGCGGCCCGCAACATGTGGTTGGCCCAAATGACGAGGCTGACACCGGCCCGCCGAAACGCCTCCATAGGTGTGCTGTAATACTTTGTCGGCACGATAACTAAGGGCACGCGCTGGTCCCAACGCTTAGCAAATTCCAACACTTCGCGCGGCGTCGACAGTTTGCTGTGGATAAGGATCGCATCGGCACCGGCCTCGGCATAGGCTTCGGCGCGGCGCAAGGCTTCCGCTACGCCCCATCCCGAAATCAAAGCTTCCACCCGTGCCACGATGCGGAAGTCTTGGTCCAACTGACTGTCCTTGCCCGCCTTGATCTTGCCACAGAATTCACCAACATCCGCCAACGCTTGGCGCTCACCCTGGATAAAACTGTTGGTTTTGGGAAAAAGCTTGTCTTCGACACACACGCCAGCGATCCCGCGTTGCTCCAGCTTTTTGACCAGACGGCGCATGTTATTGAAGTTCCCATATCCGGTATCCCCGTCCAGCAAAATGGGGATACGGGTAGCATCGGCCATGAACTCCAGCATTTCCACCACCTGGGTCCAGCTCGCCTCGTTATTATCGCGTACCCCGTACTGTGCGGAGAGCGCGAGTCCACTGGCCCAGATCCCCTTAAAACCCGCTTCTTCGACGATACGGGCGCTCACGCCGTTGTGCGCTTCGAGGATGAACTCGAGGTCCGGCGATCCCAGTAAGGCCCGCAACTGCTGGGTTTTCGTGAGGAGAAACGGATGAGTTTGGGGCGCGCTCATTCGGCCGACAAGCGGTTTATTATTTCCTTCGCGCGGTCGATGTCTTCGCGGAAATCAATCTCTATCCAAGGCAATCCGGAAATGTCCTCGTAACCAAACTGAGCGGGATCGGCGAGCAACAAATCGCGGATCGCTTCTTCGTAATGGGCGTCGTGCTCCCCCGCATCGAAGTAACACACACTCCGTTCGGCCAGGCGCGCCGCTATCGGCCCGCTGAAGCGAAAAAAGCCCACCGACTCGCCGATGAAATCATACCCCAAGTCGCCCGCTAGTTGCTTCCGGAACTCAACGAGCCGGCCGCCGCGCACGCAGAGTTTCATCGGTTCCTCCCCCGGTTCGAAATGGCGATCGAGCAAAAACACGTTTTGGTGCGGCGAATCGATCAGACGCTCCAGCATACGCCGATCGTACAGCACATCGGCATCCATTAGCAGGAGCGGATCGCACCTGGCTAACTCTCGTCGCAAAGCCCACAAGGTGACGATGCTTCCCCGTTCAAAGTATGGATTATAGACGGTACGCACCCGATCTTCTGCGTTAGCGTCCTTCAAAGCTTGGTGGATCTGTTGTGCCTGGTAGCCGATACCGATGACGATTTCTTCCGTACCGATTTCGGTTAAGAGCCGAACATGGCGCTCTAACAAGGAACGGCCGTTAAACGCAAGCAAGCATTTCGGCGTTCCAGCGAAATCTCCCCCCAGCCGGCGGCCGACACCTGCGGCGAGAATAACGGCTTTCATCGCGGGCCCTCCAGCTGCTCAGCCAGTCTTCTCGATTACCCCGCCGCCAAGACAAATCTCACCCTGATAAAAAACCACCGATTGTCCGGGGGTCACCGCCCGTTGCGGTGCATCGAAACGCACAGACAAGCTATGGCACTCTAGCCTGATTAGGGCGCAGGACTGATCGGCTTGTCGGTACCGGGTTTTAGCGAAGCAGCGATAAGGGATCGGAGGCGCTTCACCACTGACCCAGCTCAACGCTTTGGCCACCAATGTATGGGTAAACAGCATGGGATGATCGTGACCCTGAGCCACGGTCAGGATGTTTTTTTCCAGGTCTTTAGCGATAACATACCAGGGGCTTTCTCCGGCTTCTCGCACGCCGCCAACGCCTAAGCCCTTGCGTTGCCCGAGGGTATAAAAAATCACCCCATCGTGTTCCCCAATCACCTTTCCATCGGGGGTCTGGATCTCGCCCCTTTTTATCGGGAGGTAACGCGTGAGGAATTCTTTAAACGGACGCTCACCGATGAAGCAGATCCCGGTGCTATCTTTCTTATCGTGGGTTATAAAGCCCGCCGCGGCGGCCAGTCGACGCACGCGCTGCTTACTCAAGCCGCCCACCGGAAACACCACCCGCGCCAGTTGCCGTTGTCCCAGGGTATACAGAAAATAGCTCTGATCTTTAGCGCTGTCTAAACCCTTTAATAATTGATAAGCGCCATCGTGCGTTCGGACGCGCGCGTAATGGCCGGTGGCGACAAAATCCGCGCCCTGGTCTAAGACCCGGTTTAAGAATGCCTTAAACTTGATCTCGCGGTTGCAGAGGATGTCTGGATTGGGTGTCCGTCCGGCACGAAGCGCCGCTAAAAACGGTTTAAAAACCTCGTTCCAATAGGCTTGGGAGAGGTTTACCGTGTGCAGCGGGATGCCTAGCTTTTGGCATACGGCGTGTGCGTCCAGGGTGTCTTTCGCGGCGGCGCAGCAAGCTTTTCCATCGGCTTCCTCCCAATTCTGCATGAAAACCCCTTCCACTTGGTAGCCTTGTCGCCACAGCAGCAGGGCCGAAACGGAAGAATCAACCCCGCCGGAGAGGCCAACGATTGCTTTTTCAACGGGGAGTGAATGGCGTGCTGGTTTCACCCAAGACACCCCGGCCCATTAACGCTAAGATCTTTGATAAGCGCCACCCGCGCTGAGGAGGTAATGGACAAGCTGCGCACGTTCCGGATCAGGTTCAAGTCTATGAGGTCCCTAACGGTTATCGAGTATGATACCCTCTCTTGTGGAACGGAGCGATAAGGTGACGACGCATTCGCCAGCCATGGTTGTAACCCGCGAGGTAACTCTCGCTTTATACCTGTTTATCCTTTAGATCTTGCTCTCCGGGCATTGGGATCCCTGGTTGGCACCCTAACCGTCCTGCTGATCGCGCTTTCCGGTTTCCTCAACCGGCGTCCTGACTTTTCGGTTTCAGCTTGGGATCGGTCACTGGGCCGGCCTGGTGCATCTGTTCAACCACGCGTTGATAAAAGCAACGCTGTTCCTGGCGCTGGGCTACGTCGCCTTGCGTACCGGCTCGGTGATGATAGGGGACATGGACGGGCTGGCGTGGCGCATGCCGCTCACCATGGCGGCCTTTGTGGTTTCCGCTCTAAGTTGGGTTGGATCCCGCTCACTGCCGGCTTTATCAGCAAGTGGTACTTAGTTGCTGCGGCCTTAGAGCGGGATCGGTGGCTGGCGTTTTGTTGAGTTCATTGTTGGCAGTGGTTTACCTGTGGCGGGTCATTGAAGGCGCGGTGCACATCGGCAATCGTCTTCACCTGCATGGTCGCGAACACTTCAATGAGTCCCTGCGCCAGCCGATAGGGCGTGATCTCCCGTACTCGAAAGCAAAACCCTACCGTCTTGCCCAAGCCATTCA
Source organism: Gammaproteobacteria bacterium (assembly GCA_050740975.1). Lineage (GTDB taxonomy): Bacteria > Pseudomonadota > Gammaproteobacteria > JBOHHR01 > JBOHHR01 > JBOHHR01. The sequence goes on from JBOIEE010000189.1 coordinate 24,223, forward strand.
ACACCTGCCGGAAAAAGCTCCGTTTGAACTGACGTGCCACTGTGCTAAGGTGCTTGCGCTCCATCCGAAGCCTCCTGATCGCTTGGTTTTACTACTCGTTAACCGATCAGATCGGGTGGAGCACTACAAGTTCCTTTTA
>JBOIEE010000190.1:0-6113 GCA_050740975.1 Gammaproteobacteria bacterium
GCGGTTCTACGCCCCCATAGCGCGCCCGGCGGCGGCGCTGGCGATCGCGACGAGCAAGCCGCAAAAGGATTGGATCCCTGAGCGCTGGGCTACGCTCGTCGACGCACTGTCCGCCGACTACGGCCTGCAGCCGGTGCTCGTCGGCGGACGGTCGGTGCGGGAGCTGCACGCCGAGGAGGTCATCCTGCGGCGCGCTAGGCACCGGCCCCTCTCGGCGCTCGGCTGCGGGCTGCGCAAGCTCGTCAGCGTTCTCGATGGCGCGGCGCTGGTCATCGCCCCCGACACCGGTCCGCTGCACATGGCCGTCGCCCTCGACCGCCCCGTGATCAGCTTGATGGGCTACACCAACCCCAAGCGCACGGGACCCTATTGCAAGTTTCCCGATCTCATCGTCGACGCCTACGGCGATCCGGGCGAGCCGTACCCGATCTCGATGGAGACGCGCCCCGATCGCATGCCGCGGATCCGGGTGCGCGACGTGCTCGACAAGGTGGACCGGTGGCGGGCGCAGTACCGCGATCGCCGCAGAGTGATATGACGTCATCGGGACTCACGGAGAAACCGGTGCGCGCTGCGGGACCTTGGATCATCGGGGCAGAGGATACGGATCGCGGCTGTACCCGATTTAGGGTATCGTCCTCGCTTAGCCCCACCGCTACCACGAATTCATCGCAAAGCGGTAAGGCAGAAACAAATGCATAACCGAGCGTTGCTCCATTGCGGATAAAAGTGAAACCGCTAGCACGCACGGGTGTGGCTTTGAAGCTCAATGGAGTCGCTTTAGAGCCGCCATCACCCGCTCGGGTTTGAGCGTCCTCAGGCAATCAAGATGCCCCAAGGGGCAAATCGGTTTAAAGCAAGGACTGCAGGAAAGCCCCAAGTATTCGATTCGAGCATTGCGGTTCAGGGGAGGGGTAAAACGCGGATCTGAGGATCCGTACAGCGCGACGAGCGGGCGATTGAGGGCCGAGGCCACATGCATTAAACCCGAATCATTGCTCAGTACGGCGGAGGCCAGGGACAGCAGATCAATGGCCTGGCCGAGAGTGGTGCGTCCGGCTAAGTTTACACAACCGTGACCCACACTGTCGCAAACCCTGCGGGCTACTTCTGCATCCCGTTCCGAACCGAATACCCACACCGCCCAGCCCTGAGCCCGCTTGCGTCGGGCGATTTCAGCAAAATACTCCGGCGGCCAGCGCTTGGCCGGCCCAAACTCAGCCCCCGGGCACAGGGCGAGCAGGCGCCGGGATCGTTCCAGACCTAGAGCCTTAAGGCTGCACGCCACAGAACTCGGCTCGACTTTCAGGTCTGGTAACGGAAAGGTTTCGGGAGGCGAAGCGTCCGAGGGCAGCCCGAGAGCCACGAAGCGCTGCACCGTCATCTTCAAACGGCTCTTATCCAAGCGCCGCACGTCATTGAGCACGCCCCAACGCCCCTCGCCTAGGTAACCCGTGCGGCGCGGGATGCGGGCCCAGAAAGGCACCAAAGCCGATTTAAACGAATTGGGCAACACGATGCTCCAGGAATAGCCCAAGGCGCGCAGACTCCGTCCGAACCGATAACGCCCCGCCAGATTTAGGTCACCGTGTCCCCAGGGCAATTCGCGAGCGCTGCGCACCTCCGGCATGCGGGCCAGCAAAGGCAGGCTCCAGGCCGGGGCGAGCACGTCGATGGCGAGATCAGAATGCTGTTTGAGCAACAAGCAAAACAAGCTCTGCGCCATGACCATGTCCCCAACCCAGGCCGGACCGACGATGAGCACCTGTTGGGCTTGGGTGGTCATGTGAGCGTTAGGTGTGGGTGTGGTAGCAACGATGTTCTGGTATTTTAGCATCGGAGCGCATACGGCTGTCTGACGTAAGCGCATCGACCTAGGAGATCATTCGGGTGAGCTTGCTTCATCAGCGGTAGGACACAGTTTTGAGAAACCGTATACTACTAGTTGTTTCCTTCGGAGTGAAAGTCGTCCGAACCCAAGCACTCAATCTGGTCAGGATATACCGGAGCTCTCAACGTTGGATTTCGGCACTTTGGAACAGACTTTCGTGCGTTTCATGCAGTTCCTGTAGAAGGGGCTGAGGCCCTGGTGCTCCGAGGCGGTTTGAATTGCGTTCGTCGGCACAAGCCCCCCATCTTTTGCGAGATCGCCCCTGGGCACCCGGAACGGCTCGGATTAACCATGGGGCCTCGCTTGGCGCCGAATGTTCCTTCCCGACCTTCAAGCGGGCGAGATGATTGAGGCTTGCGAGGCCTGTCTTCCGCAACTCGCGGACTATCTGTTCTTGCACCCCGATAATTGCGTCCATTTGATCTAGGGTTCACGATGATGCGGCAAGCACCCCAACGCTTTCTATGCTCCAATGGCACATAGCAAATGAATAGGCAGCGTGGGCCAAGATGATGGATCCAGCCTATCTATTTCATATGTCTAGCGGCTCACTGCGCGGCTTCGCGTATATGGGGCTGCTCGCAACGTTTTGCATCAAGCTGATAGCCCGGCCTGCTCCTCGTTTCCGGCTTTTATTCAACCGGTTGAAACATTTGTTTTACCGGTTTATCGCCCATAAGAAATTCTTAGTGGCGGACTGCCCTAAGTACGGGCTTAAATTCAAATTCTTTATCCGCGATGGCGTGGGCAGAGATATTTACTACAAGTACGGGGTCTACTCCGAGGATTTTATTACCGATCACCTCTTGAAAAACCTGGACTTAAAAGACGAGGATCTGGTCATCGATATCGGCAGCAACATCGGCTGGTATTCCTTAGTGCTCTCCGCTCAGGCTCGCCCCACCGTGCTTTCCTTAGAACCCGACCCCTTAAACTTCTCGCTGCTGGAACACAACGTCCAGATCAACGGGCGCCAGAACATACGGTGTTACAATGTGGCCGTCGACAAAGAAGAGTCGGTAAAAACATTGCACCTCTACAAGAGCTACAACCTCGGCAGGCATTCGTTTATACCCCATGAGAAATCCACCGGATCCGTTGGGGTAAAAACGGTGGTGCTGGATAAATTGCTATATGAACTGGGATTAGAGGGAGCGCCGGTGAGGTTCTTAAAGATCGACATCGAAGGGTACGAGTACCCTGCTTTGCTTGGGGCGGAGAAAACCTTGCGCAATACCTTCCTCGTGCTCAGCGAATTCTCACCCTCGGCCATGAAAACGATCGAGCAAAACCCCATGGACCTGGTTCGTTACCTGCGGAACCTCGGATTTACCCCAGCGCACTTCGAGCAGAGCGGTTTATCCGCCTGCGATTTCCCCTCTATGATTCAATCGCAGAATGTTTTCAACCTGTTATGGCGGCGTGTTTGAAATGCCATAGCGCCCTGGGTCAGTCAGTCGACGGTTCTACTGGCCGAAATCATAAGCAGCGTCCCTCATAGCTGTATATCGATTTGATGACGACCTTACTGATCGAGATCAGGGGGCCAAGGAACATAAAGGCGATGACCGGAATTCCGACCACCAAAAGCAGGTAGTTATGCCAGGCCGGCTCTAACCCCTCTTTGAAGAAGGAAAGCACAAAGAGCACAGCGGGGTCAAGATGTAGTTGATTAGGAGCAAGGTGTCGGGGATGAGTTGCAAGTTCTTTTTTAGATCGAACGATTGTAGATTAACTTGCAGCATATCCTGTGTCGCGAGTTTCTTAAAAAAATTATAAATGACGTAAACCAGGTTGGCGATGCGAAGGAAAACCAGGAATAGCAGGGCGTAACCAAGCAAAAGCACCCACAGCCGCGCGGCGAGCCAGCTTTTCCAGGCGTGATCCGTGTCCCATTTGGTCCAGTTGTCGTGCGCCCCGTCGGCGAGTTTGACGGTGAGTTCGGCTTGCTAAGCAGGGACGAGACCCCGCGCGCTTAAGCTCGTAGCCGATCAGCGATAAACGGCGGTTTGTCCGCCGGATGGCTGCTCTCTGGCCCTGGCCCAGGCGATCGGCGGGAGACTGCGAAAAGCTTCCTTTAAGCGTTCATCCCAACACTTACGCAGCTCGCGCAGATAGGGGCTGTCGTCATCCAAACGAATGCGGTGCTCGAGTAAAAGGCTGTCTCTGCGGTACAACGACAGTTCTATCGGAGGACCCACAGTGACGTTGCTGCGCATGGTGGAGTCCATGGAGACCAACGAGCACAAGGCCGCAGTCTCCAGGGACGTCTCCGGGGTAATGATGCGGTCCAATATCGGCTTTCCGTACTTGCTCTCGCCGACCTGCAAATAAGGCGTATCTGCAGATGTGGTGATGTGATTGCCCTCCGGATAGACAAAAACCACCGCGGGTTTATTCTTACCTACCTGCCCTCCCACCAGAAAGCTTGCTTCGTAACCCGAACCGCTGCCGTGTTTGGCCTGCTGCTTCGCGCTCAGCGAGCCCAGATAGTCCGCCGCCTCCGCGATATCACCCACCGACAGCAGACTGACTTTGGCATCGCCGGCCATGTCCCGTCGCAGCCGGTCCAGCACCGCTTGTGTGGTCGCTAGATTGCCCGAGGTCAGCAACACAAACTGCCTATCGCCATCCTTACCAAAGGTGTGCATCTTGCTATAGGTGCTCACCCGATCCACTCCCGCATTGGTACGAGAGTCTGAGGTAAAGACCAACCCGTCTTCGAGCGCAATGGCCACACAGTATGTCATGCACGCATCCATCAAGTTAAGCGAGATTAGGTTACGTGCAGTGGGAGAACCGGTCAAGGAACAGATCGCGCCGGGATCACGGGGGTCTTCGAACGCACGTCCATATTCTGGGCACGGTGGCGCAGGGCGTGGTCCATGAGCACCAGCGCCAGCATGGCCTCGGCGATGGGTGTGGCGCGGATCCCGACACAAGGATCGTGACGCCCGTGGGTCACCACCTCAACCGGCTCGCCTCGGACATTGACGGTGCGTCCCGGCAGGCGAATGCTGGATGTGGGCTTTAGGGCAATACCCACTTCGATATCCTGTCCGCTGGAAATACCGCCTAAAATTCCTCCCGCGTTATTGCTGGTAAAACCCTGGGGGGTGATTTCGTCTCGGTGTTGAGTTCCCTTCTGAGCCACCGAGCTAAATCCGGCGCCAATTTCCACCCCTTTAACCGCATTGATGCTCATCATCGCCTTGGCGATGTCGGCATCCAAACGATCGAACACGGGCTCCCCCCAACCCGGGGGAACGCCTGACGCGACGACCTTGATGCGGGCTCCAATCGAGTCGCCCTCTTTGCCTAAGGCTTGCATGTAAGCCTCCAATTCCGCGACTTTTTCACCATCGGGACAGAAAAAAGGGTTTTGCTCCACTTCATCCCAATGGCGAAAGCTGATGCTAATCGGCCCGAGCTGTGATACGTACCCACGCACCAACACTCCATACCGTTCGTTCAAATACTTCTTGGCTATGCCGCCCGCCGCCACCCGCATGCAGGTCTCGCGCGCGGAAGCCCTTCCTGCCCCGCGGTAATCGCGCAGACCGTATTTTTGCTGGTAGGTATAGTCGGCATGCCCGGGGCGGAACCGATCCCCAAGGTTTGCGTAGTCTTTGGACCGTTGATCGGTGTTCTCGATGAGCAGCCCAATCGAGGTCCCGGTGGTCTGACCTTCAAATACGCCGGATAGGATCCGCACCTGGTCTCCCTCCCGGCGCTGCGTGGTATAACGGGATTGGCCCGGCTTGCGCCGATCGAGATCGCGCTGCAGATCCGCTTCGCAAAGCATCAACCCCGGCGGGCAACCGTCTACCACGCATCCGTAGGCCGGACCGTGACTCTCACCGAAGGTGGTCACGGTAAACAGGGTTCCAAACGTGTTTCCAGACATAAGTTCGGCATTATAGTCGTTCCGGGGTGGCTGGGATCAGCGGGTAGGAACTTGCGGTGCTTGACCGCAGCATCAGCAAGCAGGTGGCGAAGAAGCTCGCGGCGCGGAGATCTTCCTAGATCCAGCGCCAACACTTTGATCTCAGCGAGATCCGGATGGGCTCGCTTTGAGTAGGGGAAAGAGCTGAGACACTCGTCTTTTTTCCGAAGGCAAAGGAGCGAAATCTGCATGAATGGTCTTGTCGGGGGGAATATCACGTATTGCGATATACTCCGTTCATGCACGTGATTGCCGAATCCGCCCTGAGGGTAAGAT
>JBOIEE010000191.1:0-7686 GCA_050740975.1 Gammaproteobacteria bacterium
CCGTTGCGCTGAATGGAATGTTCACTGACGTAGCCAGGGTGCATTTTGGGTGCACAGAGAATGAGGAACGACGCTAAATCATGCTGTATCACGATTAATCGTAGCGTAACAAATATTCTACGATCAATCAGTTGCATATCTAAGCGTATGAATCCTAAAGGAGTAAAATCCCGACCTGGGGGTCTTGAAAACCGTTGAGGCGCGAGCCTCCGGGGGTTCGAATCCCTCCCTCTCCGCCAGATATTATGGAAGCGGAGCCTGGAGTTCAGGCAGAAGGTAACTAATAGTAGCGAAAACTCACAGCGCAAAAGTCAGGCGTCTGGGGTGTCGCTCTGGGTTTCTTCCGCGGGCAGGAACCAGGTCTCCGTGATCGCCTTATGCAGCTCAGAAAGATCGACCTGCAGCTTGTCGATAAATTCGTGCAAGCCTCCTTTTGCTAGCCCGTCAACAGGAGCTTCATTAACGCGCCGAATGATATGGGTAAGACGTCGTAACGCGGTTTCGTTTCTCGGCAGACGCTTGATGCAGGCATCAACAGCCAACAGACAATGCAGAACAGCCCGAGGAAGCTGTTCATTGTTAAGCAAGAACTTCGTTACCCCGGCTGCGTTGATAAAACGGACTTCAACGTGCCGTTGGTACATGTGATAAGCGCCAAGTGAATTGAGCACGCTCATCCAAAGGATGTTTTCGTCCATCACCGTATGCGCCAACTTGGGCAGCACGTTGCTTGCTCCCACATCGACGATACGGCTGGTCATGTCAGCCCGCTCCAGGTTGCGGCCGAGCCGAATGAAATCATACGCGCTGTCATGACTCATGCCGCCGGCCAAGGAGCCTGCGAGTTGTTGACAAAAGGCCACGGTTTGGTTGAGAAACGGATGTCGCCCCGAACGCATGATTCCGGAGGCCGCGTTGTCTTTGGCGTACAGGTATAAGTCGTTTATCGCTTCCCAGACCTCACTAGGGAGGATTTCGCGCGCTGTGCGGGCGTTCTCGCGCGCCATGGCGAGAGAGTTCAGCATCGAAGAGGGATTGGCTTGGTCGGCGAGCAGAAACTTTACGACATTGCGTTCATCTCCGTGTTGAAACCGTTCGTTAAACGTTTCAACCATCCCGGTGATCTCGATCAACGTTTGCCAAGCAACTTCTGTTGCCCGCGGCAGATCGAGCAAAAGATGCGTGTGCACGTTTACCAAACGTGCCGTGTTCTCGGCTCTTTCGATATAGCGGCCGAGCCAGTAAACTCGCTCTGCGACTCGGGATAAAATTAGTTATCCTTCCCCGGAACTATCCAAGTGTCCTTGCTACCCCCTCCTTGGGAAGAGTTGACCACGTAGGAGCCCTTAACCAAGGCCACGCGCGTAAGCCCCCCTGGGGTGACGTAGACATCCTGCCCTTGCAGCACAAACGGGCGCAAATCGATGTGGCGCGGCTCGACCGCGTTGCCGCAGATGGTGGGAACCGTAGACAAAGAGATCAGAGGTTGTGCCATGTAGTTTCTCGGATCCTTTTCCAGCAGTTTCGAGAATGCTTCGCGTTGTTTGCTGGTCGAGGAAGGTCCTATCAACATGCCGTATCCGCCGGACTCGTTGGCCGGTTTGACGACCAGATTCCTTAGGTTCTTGAGCACGAATTCGCGGTCTTTTTTGTCACAGCAAAGGTAGCTCGGAACATTGGGCAAGACGGGATCTTCGTCCAAATAATATTTGATGATCTGCGGTACATAGGTATAAATGACCTTGTCGTCGGCAACTCCGGCACCGGGCGCATTCGCCAAGCCGACCTTACCCGCCCTCCAGGCCCTGATCACACCCCGCACTCCGAGCATAGAGTCCGGTTTGAATACCTCGGGATCCAGAAACAGATCATCGATGCGCCGGTAGATGACATCTACACGCGCGAGCCCGTCTATGGTGCGCATGTAGACGGCGTCGTCTTCAACCACCAGATCGCTGCCCTCCACCAGCTCGGCCCCCATCTGCTGGGCGAGGTAGGCATGTTCAAAGTAGGCGGAATTGTATATCCCTGGTGTCAGCACCACCACGACCGGATACTCCGCGGGCCGAGGGGAAATGGAGGCCAGGGTGTCAAACAGTTGCGTCGTATAGTCACCGATATGCAGGATATCTTGGTCTTCGAACAACTCGGGGAACACCCGTTTGATGACTTTTCTGTTTTCCAGCATATACGACACACCGGATGGTACCCGCAGATTGTCCTCGAGCACATAGATTGTCCCGTCCGCATCGCGCACCAGATCAGTGCCACAGATGTGGGCCCAGACGCCGTTGACCGGCCGCATACCCACGCACTGGGTACGATAATTCTTGGAGCGCAGGACCAGCTCTCTCGGAACAACGTCGTCCTTGAAGATCTTGCGTTCGTTATATATGTCATCGATAAAGCGGTTCAGCGCCACCAAGCGTTGTTGCAATCCTGCTTGCACCGTCTTCCATTCTTTTTGCGGGATCACCCGAGGGATGATGTCGAAGGGCCATTCGCGGTCGATATTGGCTCCCTCGCTGTAGACGGTGAAGGTGATACCCATGGTCTTGATGGCCAATTCGGCTGCCCGTTTGCGCGCCACGATCTCCTCCTCGCTCAGCGAGGCGAGATACTTAACCAACGATCTTGCATGGCGGCGGGGGTTTCCCGGAGAGCTGATAAGCTCGTCGTAGAAACTGGCGGGACCGTAGTTTTTCCAATCAATAGTCACGGGACGCCATAGCCCTGAGACCCTTGAGGTTTAGAAGCTCGAATCATTCACCTTCAAAGGCATGGTACAATTCTTCGGGGAAATATTGCAATGCCACAACGGGTGGTGAGTCATGTTTGACTGGTTAAGCGTCGATGGCCAGACGATGGGATTGCTCGCGCTGTTCTCTGTCATCACTTTTTTCGGCACGCTGTTCTTGATTCCGTTCCTGGTCGCTCGCATCCCGGCGGATTACTTTGCCTCAGGGCAACACCAAGCGCCCTGGCGGCACCGCCACCCTGTTTTGCGGGGGCTATTATTCGTTACCAGGAACGCGATGGGCTTATTGCTGCTGCTCGCCGGAGTGATCATGCTAGTCACTCCCGGACAAGGGGTGATCACGGTACTGATCGGTTTGATACTGATGGACTTTCCAGGCAAATACGGCCTAGAGCGGAAGCTCGTCACGCAGCCCGCCGTGCTACGTTCCATTAACTGGTTGCGGGCTAAGGTAGACCAACCCCCGCTGGTCTTGGGTGAAGAATAAAGCTCTTCGCTGCGTTGCACCGCCCGCACAACCAGATATCAGGGGGAGAATAACATTGTGAAAGCGGTGTCATTCCGGCAAAGCGCAAACGGCAACAGGGTAAAACGATGCAAGGACCGGAGACGGATCTGTAACTATTTTGGCCTGAATCTAGCGTCGTTCTTGACATCGACGGCAGTAATTTGCTTCAATCTAAAGGGCATTTACAAACAATATGTTACTTAAACATGCGGAGAACAGCCGTTATGATTAGCCAATTGGGATATCGTTGCAGGGGATTCCTAGTGAACAGTGTACAGAAGTCATTGTTATCATTCTTAGTGCTGCTCCTGTTCGCAAGCCTATCGCCCAGTGTAATGGCGGCCGAAGAATCCGCGCCAGGACGAACCCCACCTTCCGACTACCGCATAGGCCCAGAGGACCTATTAGAGATTTCCGTGTGGAGGGAAGAGGATCTTCAAAGGAAAGTGCTGGTGCGACCCGATGGAAAAATCTCCTTTCCGCTCGCCGGTGACATACTAGCGGCGGGCAGGACGACAGAACAAGTCCAACAAGACATCAGTGAAAAGCTCAAGCGCTATATTCCGGAAGCGGTGGTTACTGTCACCGTATCCAAGTTAGGTGGTAAGATTTACGTCATCGGCCAAGTCAACAACCCTGGGGCTTATGTCATTGGTCGCTATGTAGACGTGCTGCAGGCCTTGACAGTAGCCGGAGGATTGACGCCGTTTGCCAGTGAAAACAAAATCAAGGTGCTAAGGCGCGAAGGGGGCCGAGAAATCGTGTTTCCGTTCGAATACGGGGATGTCAAAAAGGGAGAGAACCTAGAACAAAATGTGATCTTGAGGGGTGGGGACACGGTAGTGGTCCCCTAATATCTCTTAATTGTCAGCCCTTATAGATGCGTGCCATCAAACTTGGCCCGCGGAGACTTTTCATGCATAAACGGCGGGGGGGGGCTTGGTGTTACTTCGTTCTTGCGTTGGCCACTAGCCCGACGCAAGTCGTTGCCGCAGAGTACTATATCGAACCCTCGCTAAACGCGGGTTATGAGTTCGACAACAACCGCAGTTTGACCGAACCCACGGAGTCAGCATCGACATGGAAGTTTTCTCCCTCGGTGAATTTTGGCAGGCGGACCTCGAACTCCAGCGTCGTGGGGATCGGGCAGGTTGATGTGAATGAGTCCAATGTGGATGAAGTGGACAGCACCAACCTATTTTTTGGGCTTTTGCCGACTTATCGAACGGAGCGCAGCGTCTGGACCCTGGATGCCACCTACCAGCGAGATACCACATTGCGAACTAATATTTTGGCGCCGGAGTTTGGCCAAGAACCCCTACCGGCGGACTTGTCGCTGATCGGAACAACCTCGCCAAGGATCCCAGGGAGCGGTACCTCCGATCTCGTCAACCGCAACCCGCCAGATACAGATTTGGGCCTTAGGGAGCAGAAAGTGCAGCGAAATTTGCTCGTCATATCGCCGCGGTGGAGGCGAGAGTTAACTCCTCGGGTGGGCTTGGGCCTGGGATATAGTTACGTCGACACGTTTTATAATGATGCTGAAGGATCGGATCTGGTTGACAGTCGCTTCCATTCGGGCAACGCGGATCTGTCGTATCGCTGGTCGGAAGTGGATGACATTTCGGTGATCACGTCGGTGCAAAATTTCCAAAATGACGAGAACGATGAATTCGACACCTATAGGGTTTTGTTCGGTTGGACCCACCGCTTTTCTGAGACCTTTGATGCCTCCGCAACGGGGGGGCCCGAGTACACGGACGAAGCGGACGGCGACGGGAGCGGCCTGAATTATTCGTTCGGTCTTGGCGTGAACAAAAAATTCGAACGCAGCGACCTAGGTGTCTTCTTCCGTCGAGGAGTCGCTCCCAGCGAGGACGGAAACGCGTTGGAGAGCAATCAAATCGACATCCGCTGGTCGGGCGATATCTCTCCACGATTATCGTTCGCTTTATTGGCACTCGCCTTCCGCAACGAAGATGCTGGTGATGCCGTAGCAGGGACCGAAGACGACCGGTCCTATGCCCAGGTGGAGCCCACGGTAAGCTATGCCCTAACCGAAAATATTGACCTTAGTCTTGGCTATCGATTCCGCTGGGAGGACACCGACGAATCCGCCTTCGCTCACGCGGTAGCACTCTCGGTCGGTTATCGTTTAGGTCGGTTTGGCTTCTCGCGCTAACCGGCGCTCCCGGGTACAAACCTCGCGGTAACGGATATGCGAGCCCGTCACGATCGATGTGTATTCAGCGTGAGGGTGTTTCCTCGGCCAGTACGGAGCGTGCTTCCCAACATCTGACCAAACGCTCCAAAATGCGCTTGCTTTTCGGCGTTAGCTTGATTGTAACCCTGGCAGTAGCCGCCGCGGTCTATTTCATGATGGGCATGCCGGGAAAATCGCGTAATCGCGAGCCGGGCGCTCCCATAGATCGGGGTCTTGAGGGTCGCTTGCGCAGCCATATCCAGCATCTTGCCGGAGAAATAGGCGAGCGTCATTTCCGGCGGGGAGACACTCTGGATCGCAGCCTCCGATATATCGAGCGAGCCTTCTCATCCCTCGACTATGAATCACAGCGACTGGCTTATCGCTTGCCGGGAGGCTACACCTTCTACAATCTCGAGTCGGACCTGGAGGGGACCAACAGGCCGAACGAAATCATTGTTATCGGGGCGCATTATGATACGGTTCCCGGGACCCCGGGTGCTGACGACAATGCTTCCGGGAGCGCCGCATTGATCGAGTTGGCAAGGTTGCTCAAAGCGCAACCCTTGGAGAGGACGGTGCGTTTTGTCGCCTTCGTCAATGAAGAAGAACCCTTCCACTCCACGCAGATGGGTAGCGGGATCTATGCCCGCGCCGCGCGCGAACGGGGGGTGAATATCATCGGGATGCTTTCCCTGGAGAGCATTGGTTACTATGATGACAGGCCGAATACTCAGCATTATCCGAGGATTTTCCAGTGGTTTTATCCCAGTATCGGGTCGTTTGTGGCCTTCGTCGGGAACCTAAAATCGCGACCCCTGCTACGCAAGGCCATACGCGCTTTTCGCGTTCACACGGCGTTTCCCTCCGAGGGTGTTGTCGCGCCGGAGCGCCTGGTGCCGGATATCGGACGTTCCGATCATTCTTCATTTTGGCGCGAAGGGTACCCCGCGATCATGGTCACGGACACCGTGCCGTTTCGTAACCCCAATTACCATCGCCCGAGCGATACACCCGAAACCCTGCGCTACGATTACATGAGCCTCGTAGTACAGGGACTGGCCAAAACCATCGCAGATCTGGCAAACGAGGGCGATTAAGCTAACATACGACGGTGATCAAGCCCGGATAAAGGCATAAGCCGATCCGATAACAACCGTAAGAGGAAACGACGATGAAGATCGTGATCGCGCCAGATTCTTTCAAAGAAAACCTCACCTCGTTACAAGTAGCCACCGCAATCGAAAAGGGAATCAAGCGCGTGCTGCCCAATGCCGATTGTGTAAAGATTCCGATGGCTGACGGTGGTGAAGGTACGGTACAAGCTCTGGTCGATGCGACGGGCGGCCGGTTCATTCGCAAACAAGTGACCGGTCCCATGGGCAAGCCGGTCAACGCTCGCTTCGGTTTACTCGGCGATGGCAAAACCGCGGTGATCGAGATGGCGGAAGCATCAGGTCTACCGCTGGTCGAAAGAGGCGAAAGGGACCCCAGCAAAGCCACCACTTATGGTACTGGAGAGCTGATCAACTATGCTTTGCACCGGGGGGTTGAGGCGGTTATCGTCGGGATCGGCGGCTCCGCCACCGTCGATGGCGGCGCGGGCATGGCGCAAGCCTTAGGAGTTCGGTTTATGGACAAATCGGGTAAGCCGCTGGCGGAAGGGGCGAGCGGTGGAATGCTAAAGCAGATTTTCGCCATCGACACCAGCGGATTAGACCCGAATGTTTGCCGCAGCAAAATTGTGATCGCCTGCGATGTGAACAATCCGCTGTTCGGTCCGCGCGGCGCTGCTTGTGTGTTCGGGCCACAAAAAGGAGCCAGCCCCGCTATGGTCAAGCGGCTGGATGACAATCTAAAACACTTCGGGATCTTGCTTCAAAAAACGTTCGAAAAGGACATCGCGAAGGTACCGGGAGCAGGCGCCGCCGGCGGATTAGGTGCCGGCTTGGTCGCGTTCGCCGGCGCCAAGATGAAGCGGGGCATAGAATTAGTGGTCAAGATAACGGGGTTAGAGCGTGAGTTAAAAAATGCGGACTTGGTCATTACGGGCGAAGGACGGGTGGATTTCCAAACGGCTTTTGGTAAAACCCCCGCCGGAGTCGCCGAGGCCGCCAAGCGCTTCAAAGTACCGGTGAGTGCGATCGGCGGAGGGCTGGCCGACGATGCGCGCGGCGTGTTTGAACACGGCATCGATGGATTAGCGAGTGCGGCGGC
>JBOIEE010000192.1:0-9445 GCA_050740975.1 Gammaproteobacteria bacterium
TTGAGCCGCTTGGTCAACTTTTTGACCTTGGTCTCTGAGGAGGTGTTTGGAAGCTCGTTGCGGATGTTTTCTACTTCCTTCTTCAGATCGAGAGTGCGCAACAACTCGTAAACAGCTTCCGCTCCCATACGGGCGTTGAAGTCATCGCCATATTGCTCGATCGCATCCAAATAGGCTTCTTCTGAGAGCAGCTGTCCTCGTTCCAGGTCGGTCATGCCGGGATCAATGACCAGATAGGCCTCGAAATACAAAATTCGTTCGATCTCACGCAACGTAATGTCTAACAACAATCCCATGCGCGAGGGCAAGGATTTCAGGAACCAAATGTGCGCCACGGGGCTGGCCAGATCGATGTGCCCCATGCGTTCTCGACGTACTTTAGCAAGGGTAACTTCCACCCCACATTTTTCGCACACCACACCACGGTGTTTCAGCCGCTTGTACTTTCCACACAGACACTCATGATCCTTTACCGGACCGAAGATCTTGGCGCAGAACAAACCATCGCGCTCAGGTTTGAACGTGCGGTAATTAATCGTTTCCGGCTTCTTCACCTCTCCATAGGACCATGACCGGATCTTCTCAGGCGAAGCGAGTCCGATCGCGATGGCATTGAAATCTTCTAGCTTGCCCTGTTGCGTTAAAAGATTAAGCAGATCTTTCAAGGCAGTCCCTCCTCATTGGGGAGCTTATTTGAGGCCAATGTTTCAGAAAGGCTAACTGCGCCTGTCTAGCTCGAGGTCTAAGGCGAGCGAGCGCATTTCCTTCAACAATACGTTAAATGACTCCGGCATGCCGGCTTCCATTCGATGGTCTCCGTCGACGATATGCTTGTACATCTTGGTACGTCCATTGACGTCATCGGACTTGACGGTCAGCATCTCCTGTAAGGTGTACGCGGCACCATAGGCTTCCAGCGCCCATACCTCCATTTCACCGAAACGCTGACCACCAAATTGCGCTTTGCCACCTAGCGGTTGCTGGGTTACCAGACTGTAAGGGCCAGTCGACCGCGCGTGCATCTTGTCGTCCACCAGGTGATTTAGCTTCATCATGTACATGTAGCCTACGGTAACCGGACGATCGAAAGGCAACCCTGTCCGCCCATCGCGCAACACGGTCTGGCCCGACCGCGGGAGGTCTGCCAGTTCCAACATATCTTTGATCTCTTCCTCTTTGGCGCCGTCAAACACGGGGGTTCCAATCGGAACTCCCTGGCGCAGGTTGGAAGCCAGTGCCAACGCCTCCTCGTCACTAAGGGTGTTCAGACATTCGGCTTTTCCGCTCGAGTTGTAGATGCGTTCGAGCAGCTCGCGGACCTCGGACACTTTCGCGTGGGTATCGACCAAGTGGGCAATTTTCTTTCCAAGCCCTTTGGAAGCCCATCCAAGATGGGCTTCCAACACTTGTCCCACGTTCATGCGCGATGGCACGCCCAGGGGGTTCAAGACCATATCAACCGGCGTGCCGTCATCCATGAACGGCATGTCTTCCACCGGAACGATCGTCGATATCACTCCCTTGTTTCCATGTCGGCCCGCAATCTTATCCCCAGGCTGCATGCGACGTTTGACAGCCAGATAGACCTTAACCATCTTCAGCACGCCCGGCGCCAGGTTATCACCGCTGGTCAACTTTTTACGCTTCTCCGCAAAGCGCTCTTCGAATTCCTTCTTAACCTGGCTCAGTTGCTCCAAAGCCCGTTCTAACCGCTGATTGGCGGGCTCGCTGTGAAGACGGATCTCAAACCATTGTTGGCGATCAATCTCGGCCAAATAGGCTTTAGTGATCTTGGTATCGGGCTTAAGCTTCTTAGGTCCACCCTCGGCCACCTTGCCGACAAGCTGTTTTCCTACACGCGAATAGATATCGTCCTCAAGGATACGAAATTGATCATCGAGGTCTTGCTTAACGCGGTTTAGCTCGCTTTCCTCAATAGCTAAAGCGCGGGCATCCTTTTCCACTCCATCGCGAGTAAATACCTGTACATCGATCACCGTTCCACTCATACCGGATGCAACCCGCAGCGAGGTATCTTTGACATCCGAGGCTTTCTCACCGAATATCGCACGCAACAGCTTCTCTTCGGGGGTCAACTGCGTCTCGCCCTTGGGGGTAACTTTTCCCACCAGAATGTCACCCGAACTTACCTCTGCACCGATATAAACGATACCGGATTCATCAAGGTTAGCGAGCGTGCCCTCGCTTACGTTTGGAATATCCGCCGATATTTCTTCCACCCCCAACTTGGTGTCTCGCGCAACACAAGTCAGCTCTTCGATGTGGATACTAGTGTAACGGTCATCTTCGACCACGCGTTCAGAAACGAGAATCGAGTCCTCGAAGTTATAACCGTTCCAGGGCATGAATGCGACCAGCATGTTCTGCCCCAGCGCGAGCTCTCCCATATCGGTAGCGGGCCCGTCGGCCAAAACATCTCTCCGCTCGATGCGATCCCCTGGTATTACCAGGGGCTTCTGATTGATACAGGTATTCTGATTGGAACGCGTATATTTTGTTAGGTTATAAATATCTACACCGGGTTCCCCACTGTCAGTTTCATCGTCGTTGACCCGCACTACGATACGGCTCGCGTCAACCGAATCTACCACTCCCCCACGCTTCGCCACCGCGGTGACGCCCGAATCAATGGCAACCTTACGTTCCATTCCTGTGCCAATCAAGGGCTTTTCGGCTCGCAGCGTAGGCACTGCCTGGCGTTGCATGTTCGAACCCATCAAGGCCCGGTTCGCATCATCATGCTCGAGAAATGGAATAAGCGACGCCGCCACCGAGACGATTTGCATAGGCGACACATCCATGTACTGCACCTTATCCGGGGTAGACAGAGTAAATTCGTTTTGATGTCGGCATGAGATCAGCTCGTCGAGCAGATTACCCCGCTCATCCAATTTGGCGTTTGCCTGCGCGATCACGTATTGGCCTTCCTCGATTGCCGACAAAAACTCGACGTCTTGGGTCACCCTTCCAGCAACGACCTTGCGGTAAGGGGTTTCCAAGAACCCGTACCTGTTGGTACGTGCGTAAACAGCCAAAGAATTAATGAGCCCGATGTTGGGCCCTTCTGGGGTTTCGATAGGGCACACCCGCCCGTAATGCGTCGGGTGTACATCCCTGACCTCAAAACCGGCACGTTCGCGGGTTAACCCACCGGGTCCCAAAGCGGAGACCCGTCGCTTGTGCGTGACTTCGGACAAGGGGTTGTTCTGGTCCATAAACTGCGATAACTGGCTCGAACCGAAAAATTCCTTGATCACTGCCGACATGGGTTTCGCGTTGATTAGCTCCTGCGGCGTTAGTCCTTCGCTCTCCGCAAGATTGAGGCGCTCCTTAACCGCCCGCTCCACCCGAACCAAGCCCACCCGAAACTGGTTCTCCGCCATCTCACCAACGCTACGCACCCGGCGGTTACCCAGATGATCGATGTCATCCACAGTACCGGAGCCATTACGGATCTGGATAAGCATCGTCACCACATCGATGATGTCTTCCTTCAATAATATTCCGGGACCTTCCAGCTCCGTCCGTCCGACCCGGCGGTTGAACTTCATGCGCCCCACAGCCGACAGGTCATACCGCTCCGGACTAAAGAAAAGATTTCGAAACAGGTTTTCGGCTGCCTCTTTTGTCGGTGGTTCACCAGGGCGCATCATGCGATAGATCTCGACTCTAGCTTCCAAAGCGGACTGTGTCGCATCGATGCGTAGGGTATCGGATATATAGGACCCGCAATCAAGGTCATTGGAATAAATGGTCTCTAAGATCTCTATGCGTGCTTCTTCCAGCTTTTCAAGCAGCGTTTCGGTGATCTCGCTATTTGCTTCGGCCAGCAGTTCTCCGCTGGATAAATCTACCACCGGTCTGGCCAGCACTTTACCGATTAAATACGCCTTCGGGACAAGTATTTTGGTAACACCCGTTTTTTCGATGGCCCGAATATGGCGCACCGTAATGCGCTTTTCTTTCTCGACTAAGATCTTGCCACTTGCATCCTTGACGTCGAATGAAAGCGTCTCCCCGCGCAGCCTGTCGGGAACTAAATCCAGTTCTATCCCGCGCTTGGTCATGGCAAACCGGTTGGTGTCGAAAAAGATCGCCAACATCTCTTCCGTGCTCAATCCCAAGGCCCGCAACAACACAGTGGCTGGAATTTTCCGGCGCCGATCAATACGCACGTAGAGATAGTCTTTTGGATCAAACTCAAAATCCAACCACGAACCCCGGTAAGGAATGATCCGCGCAGAAAACAAAAGCTTACCCGAGGAATGCGTCTTACCCTTATCGTGATCAAAAAATACCCCCGGTGAGCGGTGCAGTTGGGAGACGATCACTCGCTCGGTGCCGTTGACCACAAAGGTTCCATTTTCGGTCATGAGCGGGAGTTCACCCATGTAAACCTCCTGCTCTTTAATGTCCTTGACTCGTTTTGCGGCACCGGATTCCTTGTCGTAAATGATCAAGCGTTCCCTTACTCGTAACGAGGCGGCATAGGTCAAGCCACGGATCTGGCATTCCTTAACGTCAAACACCGGCGCTCCCAGGCGATAGCTCAGATACTCCAAGGCGGCGTATCCCGAGTAGCTGACTATCGGAAACACCGACTTAAAGGCGGCGTGCAGGCCGCACTCTTCCCTTTCCTCCGGCGGCACACCATCTTGCAAAAACTGCCGATAGGAGTCGATCTGTGTGGCAAGTAGATAGGGGGCTTCCAGGATCGGGGGACGTTTGCTGAATCCCTTGCGGATACGCTTTTTTTCAGTAAATGAATAAGCCATAACACTCCTCACCTTGGGACCTGCGCGTTCGAACGCAAACGGACATTATTCGCGGCAGAAGGCACGACAGCCTTCAAACCCAGAGATCGTTTGCAAAACCGTGGGGGGGCACGCACACGCGACACCGACCGCTGAAGAAATCGATACACGGGTTTTTTCAACATGCGGTAAGGCGCGCCATAGACGAGCGGCGAATCACTTAATCTGCACGCTCGCGCCGGCTTCTTCAAGCTTTTTCTTTATGCCTTCCGCTTCCTCCTTGCCAATGCCCTCTTTAACCGGGGAGGGGACACCCTCGACCAGATCTTTCGCTTCTTTAAGCCCCAGCGCGGTGATTGCGCGCACGGCCTTGATCACGGCCACTTTGTTTTCTCCGTAACCCGCCAGCACCACATCAAATTCGGTCTTCTCTTCCACCGCTTCTGCCGCAGCAGCAGCACCCGACGGAATCGCAACAGGACCTACTGCCACTGCCGCCGATACTCCGAATTTCTGTTCCATCGCCTCGACCAGCTCGACGACCTCGAGTACGGTCATGCTAGCGATCGTCTCTAATATTTCCTCTTTGGACACGGCCATGATTGTTCTCCTGGAATGCTCGTTAGAAAAACTGAATCTTACTCACGCGGTTTTCTTCTGCTCTCCGATTGCCGCCAAGGTTCGCACCAGACGAGCCTGTGGTTCGGCAAGCGTTCGAACCAAGCGGCCTATGGGCGCTTTCATAACTGCCAGAAAGCGGCTCAGCGCTTGTTCTCGGGTCGGGAGATTCGCTAGCGTGTTCACATCGTCCGATGTCAGCAGCTTGCCGCTGACCGAGACCAGCTTCACCACCAGCTTGCTGTGGGTTTTTGCGAACGCGCTCATCACCCGTGCCGCAGCGCCCGGGTCTTCCTGGGAAAACGCGAGCACAAGGGGCCCGACCAAACCTTCGCACATGCAGACGAAGCCCGTTCCCTGCAAAGCGCGGCTGGCAAGCGTATTAGGTGCTACCTTCATGTACACCCCTGCAGCACGCGCCGACCGCCTCAACTCCGTCATCTCCGCGACCGACAGACCCGTGAAGTCTGCCCCAATGACAGATAGTGCCTTTGAGGCAACCTCCGAAAGCTCGGCAACTAGCGTCGCCTTTTGTGCTAGATCAAGAGGCACTCTCTTTCCCACGGTATTGTTAACAACAGATGCATTGATAGAAACCAAAAATCGGTCCACGAAGGGGTGGCGCTATCTGCAAGATCGCGCTATACGGGCAAGCCCGCTTTATCTAGGACTATCCCTGGCCCCATGGTCGTCGACACGCTTACTTTTCTTAGATAAACCCCTTTAGATGTACTGGGCTTTGCTTTCACGAGATCTTTGACTAAAGCCTCCAGGTTCTCCTTCAACTGCATCGAACCGAAAGAGACCTTGCCGATGGGGCAGTGGACGATTCCCCCCTTGTCGGTACGATAACGCACCTGCCCGCCCTTCGCATTCTTAACGGCGGTTACTACGTCGGGGGTGACCGTGCCCACCTTGGGGTTCGGCATCAATCCGCGCGGGCCTAACAAGGGGCCGAGCTGACCGACGACCGGCATTGCGTCGGGCGTTGCGATGACCAGATCAAAATTGATCGCCCCGGCCTTCACCTGCGCTACCAGATCTGCGAAACCAACTAAATCAGCCCCCGCGGCTTTGGCGTCCTCTGCCGCTTTGCCCTGTGCGAAAACAGCCACACGCACCGTTTTCCCAGTGCCATTAGGTAAAACGGTAGAACTCCTTACCATCTGATCGGACTTTCTGGGGTCCACTCCGAGGTTGATACTTACGTCAACGGATTCGTCGAACTTAGCTGGAGGTATGCTCTTAAGTAACTCAAACGCCTCCTCCGCCGTGCGTAACTTGCGCTCCCCCAACACTTGCTTTATCGCCTTTTTTCGTTTCGTCACTTTGCCCACCTATAGCCTCTCGACATCGATACCCATGCTGCGCGCGGTCCCCGCGATTGTGCGCACCGCCGCTTCCAGATCGCCGGCCGTCAGATCCGGTTCCTTGAGTTTTGCGATTTCTTCCAGTTGGGCACGATTGATAGCGCCCACCTTATCCGCGTTGGGAGCCTTGCTTCCCTTCGCGACCCCCACCGCTTTTTTCAACAGCACAGCCGCGGGGGGCGTCTTGGTCACGAAAGAAAAACTGCGGTCTGCGTAGACCGTAATCACAACCGGAACAGGCAACCCTTGCTCTAGGGTTTGGGTCTGCGCATTAAACGTCTTGCAGAACTCCATGATGTTCACCCCGTGTTGGCCCAAAGCGGGACCTACCGGTGGGCTTGGGTTGGCTTGCCCAGCCGCCACTTGCAGCTTGATATATGCTTGAATTTTCTTGGCCAAACTTCGACTCCGCTACGGGCAGGGGCCCTCGCTTAAGGGTACGCTAATCTTTTGTCACCTGCCCAAATTCGAGCTCCACCGGTGTGGGCCGCCCAAAGATGAGGACGGCTACCCGCAGCCGATTGCGTTCGTAATTCACCTCTTCCACCACACCGTTAAAATCCGCAAACGGTCCGTCTACGACACGCACGAGTTCGCCCACTTCAAACAAAACCTTGGGGCGAGGCTTGTCGGTCCCTTCTCGGACCCGCTGGATGATCGCCTCTGCTTCCCGATCGCTGATCGGGGATGGACGATCGCTAGTCCCCCCGATAAATCCGATCACCTTCGGCACTTCCCTAATCAAGTGCCAGGCGTCGTCGTTCATCTCCATCTGCACCAGAACGTAACCTGGGAAAAACTTCCGTTCGCTTTTTCGCCGCTGACCGTCACGCATTTCCACAACTTCTTCTGTGGGAACCAATATCTCTCCGAAGTTATTACCGAGACCGCTCCTTGTGATGCGCTCGTGCAAGGATCGCTTGACTTGATTTTCAAACCCCGAATAGGCGCGAACAACATACCACTTCAGCGACATTCCTCAGGCTCAACTCCCGTAACCAAACGCATGATCCAACCCAGCAAGGAATCGAGAAGCCACAAAAACAGCGCGACCACAAGCACCATTGCCAACACCGCTAACGTGGTCCTCACCGTTTCCTGCCGGCTTGGCCAAAAGACTTTCCGTACCTCGACCAGGGCTTCTTGAAAGAAGCCTATGAAACCCCGCCCTCGTTCCGTCTGTAAGGCAATAGTTACACTGACAGCACCCGCCACCACAATGCCTAACACCCTATAAAGGAGCGGCTGCTCTGCATAGTAATAAAATGCCCCCACAGCCGCGGTGACGATGACCAGTGCCGCAATCAGCTTTACCGGATCGAGCCTCGATCCTTGGGTTTCAATCTTTGTATTCATCAACTTTTCGATCTGACAGCTTAACGCGGTTGGAGGATGCAACTCGTCCCGGGAACTGCGTTTTCTACCTTTGGCAGGCCAGGAGGGAATCGAACCCCCAACCTGCGGTTTTGGAGACCGCTGCTCTGCCAATTGAGCTACTGGCCTAACGAAACCTTAGTTATTTATACCCTAAGGTTTAGCCCTGAAACACCCGAATGCGATGATGACGGACCCTCACTCGAGGATCTTGGCAACCACCCCGGCACCGACCGTGCGACCGCCCTCCCGAATGGCAAAACGCAAGCCTTCCTCCATCGCAATCGGGGCGATCAGCTTGACCTCCATCTTCACGTTGTCTCCCGGCATCACCATCTCTACCCCTTCGGGTAACTCCACCGCACCGGTTACATCCGTGGTGCGAAAATAAAACTGCGGCCGGTAATTGTTAAAAAACGGCGTGTGCCGGCCTCCCTCTTCCTTCGACAATACATACACCTCGGCCTCAAAATGCGTGTGCGGTGTCACCGACCCCGGCACACACAACACTTGTCCTCGCTCCACCTCGTCTTTCTTCGTCCCCCGCAACAACACCCCCACGTTGTCTCCCGCTACCCCTTCGTCTAACAGCTTGCGGAACATCTCTACCCCCGTGCAGGTGCTCTTCTGCGTCTCTCGGATCCCCACGATCGCTACCTCATCTCCAACCTTCACTTTCCCCCGCTCGATCCGACCCGTCACCACCGTCCCACGGCCCGAGATCGAAAATACATCCTCGATTGGCAACAAAAACGGCTGCTCCACCAGCCGCTCCGGCACCGGTATGTAATTGTCCATCGCCTCCAACAGCTTCCATATCGACCCTACCCCAAGCTCCCCTTCCTCGCCTTCCAAGGCCTTTAACGCCGAACCCACCACCACCGGTGTCTCTTCCCCAGGAAATTGGTAGCTGTCCAGCAACTCCCTCACTTCCAGCTCCACTAACTCCAATAACTCCGCATCATCCACCATGTCCGCTTTGTTCAGGTACACCACAATGTACGGCACCCCCACTTGGCGCGCCAACAAAATATGCTCGCGGGTCTGCGGCATCGGACCATCCGCCGCCGACACCACTACTATCGCCCCGTCCATCTGCGCCGCACCCGTGATCATGTTCTTCACATAGTCCGCATGCCCCGGACAATCGACATGCGCATAGTGCCGCCCCTCACTCTGGTACTCAACGTGCGCCGTCGCTATCGTGATCCCGCGCGCCCGCTCTTCCGGCGCATTGTCTATCTGATCATAGGCCTTGTATTCCCCTCCGTATTTCTTCGAGGTCACTAAGGTCAGCGCCGCCGTCAA